>CAYMXD010000202.1:0-5091 GCA_964394095.1 uncultured Mesohalobacter sp.
ATTGGAATATGGTCCGCAACCATTTAAGGACTATTGACTAATAAATAGTCTCTAGTGACTAGACACTAGAGACTAAAGACTAAACTACCTAAACACATAGGTTTTACTCTCACCATTTGGAGCAATAAAATTTAAGGATAAGGGTTTATTAGGATCACTTTTACTCAAGATACTTTTAAGATCTTCAATGTTTTTTACAGGCTGCTCATTAGCTTCATTGATTAAAATACCTACTAAATTTTCAGCAATCATACTTTCATTGAGTACTTTACTAATTTTCACACCATAATCTACACCAAAATTTTCAAGATCGTCTTTTGTAGTATTTATCACTTCAATACCAACCTCTTTAATGGTATAAAATTCGTATTTCTCTAGTGTGACATTAGATTCTTTAAGCTCACCATCTCTTAAATAAGTTACATTCACAACATCTCCCGGGTTTTTCGAACTGATAAATCCGCTTAAATCAGAAAACTTTCTAATTTTGATATCATTGAGTTTAACGATAATGTCGCCTTCTTTCAAACCGGCTTTATCTGCGCCGGAATCCGGGTCAACATTGGCAATATAAAAGCCCTGCGTCTGATCAATATCTAGTTTTTCAAAATTTTCCGGGGTAATATCAGTACCTCTAACGCCAAGAATTGCTTTTTGAACATTGCCGAATTCAATCAAGTCTTCAACAATCTTTTTAACATTATTAGAGGGTATGGCAAAAGAGTAACCAATATAACTTCCGGTCTGAGAACTGATGGCTGTATTAATTCCAATAAGCTCACCATTGGCATTGACCAATGCACCTCCACTATTACCAGGGTTCACTGCCGCATCTGTTTGAATAAAAGATTGCATCATATTGTTAGATTCACTTAAACTTCTGCCTTTTGCACTTATGATACCTGCTGTGACAGTTGAAGTTAAATTAAATGGATTTCCTACGGCCAAAACCCACTGACCCAAATCGATGTGGTCAGAATCTCCAAATGAAATATAGTTGAGATTTTCAGCTTCAATTTTTAAGACCGCAACATCACTTTCAGGAACACTACCAACAACTTCAGCGGCATAGGTTTGATTGTTATTTAGTGTAATTTCTACCTCGCTTGCACCTTTAATTACGTGATAATTGGTAACAATATACCCATCTGGCGTAATAATGACACCGGAACCAAAACCTCGAACGGCCTTTTGCTGTTCACCTGAACCTTGGCCATAAAAATATTCACGCAGGGTTTGTGGACGAGAATAAGTTGTCACGTTTTTGACGTGAACTACTTTGTCTACAGTACTTTGAGCTGCTTTTGTGAAATTGAAATTCTCGGGTACAAGAGGAGAATAATTGACAGGAGTTTGCTGAATTGAGGGCTCACTTACAGAAATTTTAGGTTCTATATTTTGAAGATCCTTGTCTTCAAAAAACACATGATAAGCGCCTAAACTTACCATACCTCCAATAATTGCGATGGAAAGATAACTCATTAACTTTTTCATGATTTTTTATTTTTTATCAAATTTATATGTTCAATAATTATTAATCAAAATGCTTTAACGGGATTTTAACCCAAGGAGACTTCGTCAAAAATTGTATCTTTGGCATTCATTTTATTAGATTTAGGATGAAAAAAATATCGTTTTTCAAATATCAAGGTACCGGTAACGATTTTATCATGATTGATAATCGTTTAAAATATTTCAAAAATGATACCAAACTTATAAATCGACTATGTGACCGAAAATTTGGCATTGGTGCCGACGGTTTGATTTGCCTCGAAAATTCGTCTGATAAAGACTTAGATTTCAAGATGGTATATTACAATGCCGACGGTAATGAAAGCAGTATGTGTGGTAATGGCGGGCGCTGTATTGTAGCCTTTGCAAAGTTTTTAGGAATCGTAAAAACAGAATGTACTTTTGAGGCAATTGACGGTCAGCATAATGCAAAGGTTAATAAAAATATGGAGGTTGAACTTAAAATGATAAACGTAGATGCGGTTAATCAATATGCATCTGATTTTATAGTAGATACCGGCTCACCGCATTACATCAGATTTGTAGAAAACGAAAACACCATCGATGTTAAATCTGAAGGTGCAGGAATCAGGTATTCCAAAAATTTTGAAAAACAGGGTATAAATGTCAATTTTGTAAGCATTGAAGGCAACACCCTCAAAATGAGAACTTACGAGAGAGGTGTTGAAGATGAAACCTTATCCTGTGGCACAGGAGTTACGGCAGCTGCTATCGTGGCATATGACCAAAATCTTGTCCACCAAGAGGAAATTGATGTCATTGCCAAAGGTGGACGCTTAAAAATTAAGTTGAAAAAAACCGAAAAAGGTTACGAGGATATATGGTTAACAGGACCAACCGAAAACGTCTTTAAAGGTGAAATAGAATGTTAAGTTTTGGATCGGAACACATATACTTAAGAGCACTGGAACCGGAGGATTTATCGTTTTTGGAACAAATTGAAAACGACGAAAGGCTTTGGCACCTCAGAAATACGCAAACGCCGTTTTCTAAACAATTGCTAAAAAAATACCTGGAAAATTCTCAGCGCGATATCTTTGATGTTAAACAGCTAAGACTGGTTATTTGTCAGAATGAAACGCAGCTGCAATTTGGATTTGTTGATATTTACGACTTTTCTCCACAACACAAGCGTGCCGGATTAGGCATCATTTTAGATACAGATTTTAGAGGAAAAGGCTATGCCAAAGAAGCCATAAATATGGTCTTAAACTATGGTTTTGAACACCTTGACCTTCATCAGTTTTTTGCTTATGTTGAATTGAATAATATCCAAAGTCGAAAACTTTTTGAAGCTTGTGGATTTCAAAAAAATGGAGAACGAAAAGACTGGAATTATCATCATAAACAATTTCATACCGAGGCGATTTATCAAAAAATAAACCATGTACATTAAAAAGATTTTACTAGTCCTATCCATTTGTATTGCACTTTTTCTGGCCTATTTAAGCTACACGATTTATCAATCTGTTTTTGAACCCAACACAAATTTTAATACAAATCAGCAGGGGTTGTTTATCTCAAAAAAAGACAATATGGATAGTGTGCTAAAGCATCTTTCTCCGCATCTAAAAGATACTGAAAGCTTTATCCAAGTGGCCAGTCGCAAACAATATCAGCCCAAAGCCGGTCATTATGTGTTGGCAAAAGGAATGAATAATAACGAAATCGTTAATCTATTAAGGAGTAAAAATACACCGGTTAACATCACCTTTAATAATGCTGAAAGTGTTAAGGAATTATGTGGAATGCTTGACAGACAATTTGATGATGATTCTCTAACATTTCAAAATGTATTTGAAGAAAAATCGTTTTTAAATGACAAAGCTGTGACACTTCAGCAATCTTTAGCCTTTTATATTCCAAATACTTACGAATTTTATTGGAATAGTTCAGCGGAAGAAGTTCAGAAGCGATTGTTGAAACAATATGACGTATTTTGGAATGAGACAAGAGAACAGCAAAGGAAATCCTTAAACCTTAGCAGAATTGAAGTATCAGTTTTAGCGTCGATAGTACAAAAAGAAGGCACAAAAGTAGAAGAGAGACCAAGAATTGCCGGCGTCTATATCAATAGGCTTAACCGGGATATGAAATTACAGGCCGACCCAACGGTGATTTACGCGCTTAAACAAAAATACAATGCACCCGATTCTATTATTAAAAGAGTTCTCAACAAAGACCTTAAAGTTGATTCGCCCTACAATACTTATAAATATTACGGCTTACCACCAGCACCACTCATTATGCCGGATGTATCTTCTATTGATGCTGTTTTGAATCACGAAAAACATGATTATCTTTATTTTGTGGCAGACATCTCTAAACCGGGGTATCATACTTTCGCCAGAACACTAAGAGAACACAACGGAAATGCTAGAAAGTACAGGCGTTGGGTTAATGAGCAAAAGATTTATAGATAGTTTTTTGAAATGACTTAGGGTTTTACACCTATCAAGTATTCTTCAGCACTTATGATAGACAGCTCAGAATGCTTATAATCTTTCAGTGGTGAGTTTACGGTTATTGTATATGAAAAGTAGTATGTAAGGAAACCAGTACTTTTTGGACTAAATTAGCGTTAGTAAATAACGACGTAATTTGACTGTGGCATAAACTAGCTATTTTTTACATAGTTTGTTGCCCTTAGTGCTTTCTTCACCAGTACTTTTTTAGTAATCTTGAATTAAAACCTCAGTTGGTATTTTTAAATCCGTATTCAATTTTCGAATCATATCTAAAGTCAGTTTTCGCTTCTTATTCATTATTTCGCTTACTCGACTTTTAAATCCAATCGTTTTTACCAAATCTTTTTGTTTTAATCCAAGCTGTTCCATCCTGAAATTAATTGCAGAAATCGGGTCAGGCATTTCGATTGGAAAATTTAGGTTTTCGTAATTGTCGATTAGTATTGATAAAATTTCGAGTTCATCGCCCTCATCAGTCCCTTTTTTCGCATCGAAAATGGTTTCTAATCGTTCAAGTGCTTTTTCGTAATCAGCTTCGTTTCTTATAGGTTTTATTTCCATCTTAAATTTCGTTTGCGTTAATTTTATCGTATTCAGCGTGCGTACCAATAAATCGTATCCACGCCAATTGATATTCAAAGTTAAATTTTACAACCAATCGGTAATTATTTCCTTTTATGTCAAATACAATTCGATTGTCCTTTAAAATACTCGCTTTTGGATATTCAGATTTTAATTCGTTAATCGTTTTCCAGTTAGCTTTTTGAGTTTCACGATACCAAGATCTTAGTTGTAATTCACAATCAGCATGTTTAATCCAAAAATCTCTTAATGTTCCTCTCGAAAATATTTTCAATTCAAATTATTTGTTGCAAATATACAAAAAAGTTACCGTTATGATAACTTTTCTGTCTTTTGTGCATTAAGGGCAACAAAGGTATATCATCAATTGTACAAATTTCAGAAATGGTTTTAAAGTTCCTTCATTGATACTTTTCAATCAAAAAACCTGTATATTTTTTTTATAATCAATACCTAAAGGATTTGATGTCCAGAAGAAATACTATTTACAAAAGGAAAGTTTCAGAAT
>CAYMXD010000203.1:0-5085 GCA_964394095.1 uncultured Mesohalobacter sp.
TCGTTCTGTCCCAGAAAATATGATTATCATCCTGAGAGTATTCCAGCTCCCTACAACCATTCCAATATAGATAGCGATGAAGTCCTCTATTATGTAGATGGCGATTTTATGAGTCGGAATGATATTGGTCCCGGTCACATTTCATTGCATCCGGCAGGCATACCCCACGGTCCGCACCCCGGCGCAGCAGAACGTAGCATAGGCAAAACCGAAACCGAAGAACTTGCTGTCATGGTCGATACCTTCAAGCCACTTCAAATTACCGAAGACGGCATGAAGTTATCAGACGGCACCTATTATAAATCATGGTTGGAATGATTTAAATTTGAAAATGTAATGATTTGAAAATTTGAAGATTAATAAATAAAACCTGATGTATGAATAAAGACAGAGAGAGTATCAAAAAAGCTTTTCAGTTGTATGAAACTGGAAAAATTGATACTTTTGAAGTTGGAACAACAAAAGGTCTAAAGCAGATACATCATTATATTTTTGAAGGCATATATGATTTTGCTGGTAAAATTAGAGACAAGAATATTTCAAAAGGTGGATTTAGATTCGCAAATGCACTTTATTTGAATGAAATTTTAGTGAAAATTGAACAAATGCCAGAAAATTGTTTTGAAAACATCATCGAAAAATATGTTGAAATGAACATTGCCCATCCATTTATAGAAGGTAATGGCAGAGCGATGAGAATTTGGTTAGACTTAATTTTAAAAAAGAGTTTAAATAAAGTTATTGATTGGCAAAACGTTGACAAAACCATTTATCTTCAAGCTATGGAAAGAAGTCCTATAAATGACTTAGAATTAAGAACTTTGCTCAAATCAAATTTAACTAATAAAGTAAACGACAGAACAATTATATTTAAAGGCATAGAACAATCCTATTATTATGAAGGCTACCGCAAAGAAGAAGATGACTAAATAAAAAGTAATTAATGTAATTAAAAACTTGAAAATTAAGACTATGATTAAAATAAATTTAATATTAACCTTAAATAAAAAATTCCTTCCCTTTGGGAAGGTTAGGATAGGCCTATGAAAACCGATACCACCAGCTTAAATTTACCCCTAGAAAATCCGGAAGCCGAAGATTTTCTTCCTATTCTGGGAACAGACTTTGTAGAACTTTATGTCGGCAATGCCAAGCAAGCTGCCTACTATTACCAAACCGCATGGGGCTTTACACCTGTGGCCTACGCAGGTTTGGAAACCGGAAAGAAAAATACAGTGTCTTATGTTTTACAACAGGATAAAATAAGATTGGTATTGACTAGTCCGCTTGAGCCCGGAGGAGACATCAATGCGCACATTAATAAACACGGCGATGGCGTAAAATACATCGCGCTTTGGGTAGATGATGCCACTAAAAGTTATAATGAAACCACCAAAAGAGGTGCAGAATCCTATTGCGAACCTTATACTATTGAAGACCCTAATGGCAAAGCTGTCATTTCAGGCATCCATACCTATGGTGAAACCGTACACCTGTTCGTAGAGCGGAAAGCGTATAACGGCCCGTTTTTACCGGGCTATAAAGTTTGGGACAAGCCCTACACCACAAGACCTACTGGCATAAAGTATATTGACCATATGGTGGGCAATGTGGGCTGGAATGAAATGAACAAATGGTGTGAATTTTACGCTAATGTCATGGGCTTTGCGCAGTTAGTTTCTTTTGATGATAAAGATATTTCAACCGATTACACGGCGCTGATGAGTAAAGTGATGAGCAACGGCAACGGCCGAATTAAATTCCCTATCAACGAACCTGCTCATGGCAAAAAGAAATCTCAAATTGAAGAATACATCGATTTTTACAATGGTGCCGGCGTACAACACATAGCCGTGGCTACTGATAACATCATTGAAACCGTAACCGACTTAAAAAATCGTGGCGTGGAATTTCTATATGTTCCGGAGGTTTATTACGACACCGTTTTAGACCGGGTTGGCGAAATTGATGAAGACCTTGCTCCGTTAAAAGAATTAGGTATTTTGATTGACCGCGATGACGAAGGCTATTTGCTGCAGATTTTCACCAAACCTGTACTGGATCGTCCGACTATGTTTTTTGAAATCATACAACGAAAAGGCGCTAAATCTTTTGGAAAAGGTAATTTTAAAGCACTATTTGAAGCCATAGAACGTGAACAGGATTTGAGAGGCACCTTGTAAAATGTTGAATCACAAATTATAAATTTTGGATTCTTGGGTTTTAAATTCAAAAATAATTTGAAAAAATAGCTTTGCGAACTTTGCGGGAAACATAGCGGCCCTTGCGGTTAAACTTTTAAACAATCTTATAACATTATAACCCCAATAAACTCAAAAAATCAAAAAACAAAACCATTAAGAAATTAAGACTTAAATAATAGCTTTGCGAACTTTGCGGAAAACATAGCGACCTTTGCGGTTAAACTTTTAAACAATCTTATAACCTCATAAACTCATATACTCATAACCTTTAACCTCATAAACTTAACAAATGAAAAATTTAGATAACAAATCTTGGGAAAAATCCCAAAAAGAAGATCAAGATAGTGTGATTGTTGATGTAAGAACACCCGAAGAATACCAAGAAAAACACATTCCAAATTCTACACTCATCAACATACAAGAATCTCAGGAATTTGTAGATGAGATTCAAAAGCTGGACAAATCCAAACCTTACTATGTTTACTGCAAATCCGGTGGCAGAAGCATGATGGCCTGTAATATTATGGAACAAATGGGCTTTTCAGATGTAACCAATCTGGAAGGTGGAATTACAGAATGGCATGGGGAAGTTGTTGATTAATGGAACAATTGTTCAATGTAGCAATGAATCAATTTAAAAATTTGAAGATTTGAAAATTAGAAAATTTGAAGATTTGAAAATGGCATAGATTTATCTTAATTTGAAACAGTAGCAATTGTATAAGTCTCGTCTCGCTAAGCGATGTCGAAGCTTTGCAAAATTATCAACAAGCCTCATAGCACAATAGTGACCATAGCGACAACAGTATCAAAAGAATCAATAGTATCAATAGAAAATCATGAAATATAAAATACTACTTTTTAGTTTTATCGCATTAACGACATCATGCCAGACAACTTCGAAAGACTCAGCTGTTAAATTGATTGACAATGAAGAACTCAAAACCTTACTGGAAAATGATGAGGTTCAATTCGTAGATGTGCGAACCAAAGCAGAATTTAGTGAAAATTACATCAAGGGTGCACAGAATATTGTTTATGATTCCAGCTTTGAGCAAAAGCTCGATCAATTAGACAAGGACAAACCAATAGTCGTCTATTGTCGTTCGGGAAGGCGAAGTGCTGCTTCAGCAGAAATCCTGGAACGAAATGAATTCAATGAAGTTTACGATCTCGATGGCGGCATATTGAAGTGGATTAAGGATGGGAATGCGGTGGAGTAACTCAATAAAACTCTATTTTTGTTTATTTAAGTTTTTTTAATACTTTTAAACAAACAATTTTCTCATGCTCATCAAAATATATGGCAGTGCAGTCTTTGGTGTGGAGGCCACCAATATCACTGTTGAAGTTAATGTAGATACCGGCATTGGTTATCACCTCGTTGGATTACCTGATAATGCCATAAAAGAAAGTAGCTTTAGAATTCAAGCTGCCTTGAAAAATAACGGCTATAAACTACCCGGCAAGAAAATCACCATCAACATGGCACCGGCAGATCTGCGCAAAGAAGGCTCGGCTTACGATATGACCTTAGCCTTAGGTATCCTCGTGGCCTCTTCACAAATCAAAGCCCCGGATATTGACCAATATATTATCATGGGCGAATTGTCTTTAGATGGCAGTTTGCAACCCATAAAAGGCGCTTTACCTATTGCCATCAAAGCCAAAGAAGATGGCTTTAAAGGTTTTATCTTACCCAAACAAAACGCCAAAGAAGCCGCCATAGTTGATGGCCTTGAAGTGTATGGCGTGGAAAATATCATGGAAGTCATCGACTATTTTAATGAAGAAAAACCTTTGGAACAAACTATTCTGAACACCCGTGAAGAATTCTACAAAAACTTAGAACATCCAAAATTCGACTTTTCTGAAGTCAAAGGTCAGGAATCTATAAAACGCTGTATGGAAATTGCTGCGGCAGGTGGGCATAACATTATCATGATTGGCCCTCCGGGTTCAGGAAAAACGATGCTTGCAAAACGTTTACCAAGTATTCTTCCTCCAATGACACTTCACGAAGCCCTTGAAACCACTAAAATTCATTCGGTGGTTGGCGGCGTTAAAGAACATACAGGTTTAATGGCAAACCGACCGTTTAGAACTCCGCATCATACCATTTCGGATGTGGCTCTGGTTGGTGGTGGGGCCTATCCACAACCCGGTGAAATTTCATTATCACACAATGGCGTCTTGTTTTTAGATGAATTACCCGAATTTAAACGTTCAGTTTTGGAAGTGATGCGCCAACCTTTGGAAGACCGAGAAGTCACCATTTCCAGGGCAAAATTTACGGTAACCTATCCCTCAAGTTTTATGTTGGTAGCTAGTATGAATCCCAGTCCGGGCGGTTATTTTAACGACCCCGATGCGCCGGTGACATCTTCTCCTGCGGAAATGCAACGCTACCTCAGCAAAATCAGTGGCCCTCGACTCGACCGGATTGATATTCATATTGAAGTGACTCCTGTCACGTTTGACAAACTAAGTTATGAACGCAAGGGAGAAACCAGTGCTCACATCAGAGCACGCGTGACTAAAGCTCGCGAAAAACAAGCAAAACGTTTTAAGGACATTGATTATATCCATTACAATGCCCAAATGGATGTCAAACAAATCCGAAAGTTTTGTGCCTTGGAAGAGGACTCCAAAACCCTGCTAAAAACGGCTATGGAAAAACTCAACCTCTCTGCTCGAGCCTACGACAGAATACTGAAAGTCGCCAGAACCATAGCTGACTTGGAGAATGCAGAGCATATTTCAGGGGCTCACATTAGCGAAGCCATTCAATACAGGAGTCTGGATCGTGATGGGTGGTTGGGTTAGTTAGTTGGTAGTCCCTGAATGGTCGCGGACCATATTCCAATTCATATAACATGCA
>CAYMXD010000204.1:0-5056 GCA_964394095.1 uncultured Mesohalobacter sp.
TGGTGTGGAACGATTTCTGTTCGTGGTTATTAGAAACTTTAAAGCCTGCTTATCAGCAACCTATAGATGCTAAAACGAAAGCAGCCTGTATCCAACTTTTTGAAGACAATTTAAAGATACTCCATCCGTTCATGCCTTTTATTACAGAAGAATTATGGCATGGTATAAAAGACCGAACAGCCGAAGAAGCTCTAATTATTTCAGAATGGCCTGAATTAACCTTACGATAAAGCACTGATTAAGGATTTTGAACTCACAGCTGAAGTTATTACCCACATACGCTCGGTAAGAAAGTCTAAGAACATTCCTTTTAAAACTTCAATCGATTTAAAAGTTGAAAATAAAGAAAACTTTGACTCTAAATTTGACAGTATAATTACCAAGCTAGGTCATATTGAAGATTTATCTTATGTGAATGAACAACAGGACGGCGCGCTAAATTTTAGTGTAAAATCTAACATTTATTACATCCCTGTTGAAGGTTCTATAGATGTTGAAGCTGAAATAGAAAAACTGAAAAAAGATTTGGACTATTACACCGGTTTTTTGGTTTCAGTAGAAAAGAAACTTAGTAATAAACGTTTTGTAGATCATGCACCAGAGCAAGTGGTTAATAAAGAAAAACAAAAACAGGCAGATGCTCTGGCTAAAATTGAAAGCATTAAAGAAAGTTTGGGTAATTTAGAATAACGATAAAAAAAAGACCCCCAAAATTCCCTGACTCAGAGGCAAGCAAGTCCGAAGGTGTTTTTAAAGAATAAATTGAACTGAAACAAATTAATTAAAGTTCATTTTTTTTAAGGGTAGCGTTGTTTTGCATTTGATCGATCATAATTTTAGATGAACCATAGAGGTTGATAATGCTGGAGCCGGATGCATCAATCTTAACAGTTTCAGAAACATTTACCTCAATTTCAGATTTTTCAGCAGTAACAATTGAAGTAACATTTGTTAAAAGATCTTTTCCGTTTATAGTAGATGAGTTGGTAGAAAATAAATCAAGGTTATACGCAAAGCCTTCAATATCAAGATCTGTATTATCATGAGTTTTAATCTTTAGTTTTTCTGTATTGATATCAATAATATTGTTACTCTTATTCCTTAAATCTAATGTTGCAGATTTGCTTTCAATTTCTAAAACACAATTGGTAGATAGTGTTAGGCCGGGATTATTGTTGTTTTTAAGGGTAAATACATCAGCATCTATCTCTGCGTCAATTCTAGCATCGTCATTCAATGTAATATTAAGTCTTGGTAATTTTATGGTGTTATCCGCTTCCACATCAACACTACCTGCCAATACTAATGTGTTTAGTATATCAGAATATCGAATAATAAGTTTTAATGCTTTTGAACGTCTTATGTCTTTTGTTACACGGAAATTTAAAACACTATCATTAACTTGAAAATTAATCGCATCGTGTAAATTTGAATCAGCTTCAAGCGTCACAGATGGAACTGTAGATTTTACCAAAAGGACTTCAAAATCATTTTCAATAGAAATAGTACTAAAATCAGCTACATCTATTTGCTCTGATATTACATCTCTGTTGCCTTTTATTTTGGATTGTGCGTGTATTATAGTGTTTGATGTGAAAATGAAAATACTTAAAAGCAGAAATTTCAATTTTAGGTGGTCATAATGTTTCATGTTTTCTAATATTAAATTTTAGGTGTAAAAATAACATTATTAGAACAAACTATTAAGATATAAATTAAAAAAAAGGGTTTTATTTAGTTCTAAGCAGATTTTGAAGCTTTATGAAAAAATTACAATTTAATTTTTCCTTTATCAATACTTATAAATTTATTTTGAACCAAAAATGAAATGAAACTTATTTTAAGATTTGCGGCAGCTTACAATATATTATGGGGTTTGTGGATTGGTTTATTTCCAAATCAGTTTTTTGAACTTGTAGGTATGTCACTTCCAACTCATCCCACAATATGGCAGGGTATGGGCATGGTAATTGGAGTTTTTGGCTTAGGCTACTGGTGGGCTTCATACAGTCCTCTTCGACATTGGCCCATTGTAGCTGTTGGGTTTTTAGGCAAAATATTTGGACCGCTCGGTTTTTTTATCCAATATGCCATGGGTGAAATTTCGTTTGGGTTTTTCTACACCTTGATAACCAACGATTTTATTTGGTGGATTCCTTTTGGATATATCTTATGGAGGGTTCATAAAGACTATAATTGGAGACTGACAGACTAGATTATGAGTACAGATTTTCTTTTGATTCTAAAGCTGGTTTCAGACGCCGGTCTATTGGTTTTAATTTGGTTAGTGCAACTGGTAATTTATCCTAGTTTTGGGTTTTACAGCTTCTCAAGCTTAAAAAAGTGGCACAAAGTTTATACTGGTAGAATTACACTAGTCGTTTTACCACTCATGTTATCTCAACTTATTCTGAGCTGTTGGTTAGTACTAATTTATAATTGGGGTATACTTCATGTAATAAACGCCGTTTTAGTAATTTTAACTTGGTTATCTACTTTTATAACATTCGTGCCACTGCATCAGAAGATAGATTTGAATAATAAAAATGTAAAAATTTACGTAAAAAAACTGATTAAATACAATTGGCTCAGAACTTGCTTATGGTCAATAATTTTTTTGCTGAGCCTGATTAATATGATTTATTGAACTCTAGGTAATGATTTATCACAGGTGTCCAAAAGTTTGAAATAAAACCACTTGGCTGTAAAAAGTGAGAATTAATATATCTTGATTTTCAATGGTCTACGATCTTTAAAACTCATTCTAAAAGATATTAAGTTATGACAAATGTAATTTTTCAAGTTGTATTATATTTTTAAAACAGCAGCAATCACAACTCATTTATTCTAAGTATCTTATTTCTTAATTCTAACAGTGTAAGGGTCTTTGTTCAAAAAGTTTCGGTTGCATATGATAATTTATTTATAAATATGATAAAATGCTTGGTCATATTGAATAAATATCTTATAATACCAAACTAATTTAATCAGAAACATACATGAGACAGTTAAAAATTACGAAGCAGGTTACCAACCGTGAGTCTAAATCACTTGACAAGTATCTACAGGACATCAGTAAAGTCGATTTAATAACAGCAGAAGAAGAAGTAGAATTGGCTCAGAGAATAAGAGAAGGTGATCAGGTAGCTTTAGAAAAATTAACTAATGCTAATTTACGTTTTGTGGTTTCTGTGGCTAAACAATATCAAAACCAGGGTCTAAAATTGCCGGATTTAATTAATGAAGGTAATGTTGGTCTGGTAAAAGCTGCAAAGCGATTTGATGAAACACGAGGGTTTAAGTTTATTTCTTATGCCGTTTGGTGGATTAGACAATCTATTTTACAAGCCCTGGCAGAGCAGTCAAGAGTTGTAAGATTACCACTAAACAAAATTGGTGTAATAAATAAAATAAATAAGACCTTTTCGCATTTAGAGCAAATTAACGAGCGTCCGCCATCTCCAATTGAAATTGCTAAAGAATTGGATATGACCGAATCTCAGGTAAAAGTTGCGCTAAAAAACTCTGGTCGTCATCTTTCTATGGATGCCCCATTTAAGGAAGGTGAAAACGACTCTAACTTATACGACGTATTGAGTTCAGCAGAATCACCAAATCCAGACGACCAGTTGATGAAAGATTCGCTAAGTGTTGAAATTAATCGCGCTTTAGATACGCTATCTCAGAGAGAAGCTGATGTTATCCGTTTAAACTACGGTATTGGTAATCAGCCGGCAATGACGCTTCAGGAGATAGGGGATATGTTTGATTTGAGCCGTGAGCGCGTACGTCAGATTAGAGAAAAAGGCATCAGACGCCTAAAACATCAATCCAAAAACAAAATGTTGAAGAAGTATTTAGGTTAAATTTTTCTTTACTACTCAAAGTAAACCACTGTGAAAGCAGTGGTTTTTTTATTAGTGAAACTCAACTTTGAAAAATAGCGAAGCTATGAATTCAAAGTTGTTAGTTGAACTAATCCCGTTTTACGGGATCTTGCTTTTCATTTCCTTTTAATTCAAACTCAACTTTGAATCCCAACGCTTCGGGAGAGAAGCTATGAACCAGCCTGCCGGCCGGCAGGCCTGCCAGTCCGTTAGGCTGGTTTAAAGTTGTTAGTTGAATCCCGTTATCTTGTACTGAACTTACTTGTGCTGAATTCATTTCAGTATTTCAGTATCAGCGGTTTTGGTGTTTACTTTGCCTTTTGTTCTGAATTCATTGAATCTAATAAATAAATCAGTAACAATATAGACACTTATTCGTCATAATAATACGCAGGTAAATTGTTTCATTAAATTCAATGGTGATGAAAACCAAATATTTAGATCGTATGTTTAACAAACTCTATTTGATTCTTATATTGGTATGCCTTTTATTCTTTATCTAAAATAGATTTCATGATACAACCTAGGTTGTAAGCTGAAGATAAAATAATGCTTAAATACAATATATATGCTTCAAAATCCCAAAATTAATATTAAGATTAAACTTTCGGCTCTCTGGGCTTCATTAATGGCGTTCTATATTTACGGAGACTACTTTGAATTATATGTCCCTGGTAAAATTGAGAATTTAATAAACGTCAATGCTAAATTGGAAAGCCCAACACTTTTACTAATTGCCTCTATGTTAATAGCCATACCTGCATTAATGATTGCACTTTCTATTCTATTGGAACCGAAAATAAATAGGATTTTGAATATAATCTTCGGAACTTTATTTACCTTGATTGTGATTCTTGTAGGAAGGAAGTACCTCAATTTTAGCATGGTACAGTTTTTACGTTTTATATGCGGCCATAGAAGCTATAATTACAATTAAAATTATTTGGACCGCATGGAAATGGCCAAAACAGGAAAACAGAATAAGACAGTAAACTTAAAATTGTTAAAAATACCTATAAGTAATGCAGAAGTTGGAAAAGTTAAAAGTTTAGGCATGCTTTTTTACTCCTAATTTATATCTCAAAAGACTGAAAATTATAAAACATTTGATTGCCTATGGAGGGTAAATTTTGTATCGAGATTCACCACTAAGATCTCGATACCTGTCT
>CAYMXD010000205.1:0-494 GCA_964394095.1 uncultured Mesohalobacter sp.
AAATCTGAATATCGAACCATCCTGCGGCTGGCAGGCAAGGAACAAGGAATGTTGATTTTAGAAGTTTTGATTTTACTTCGCTACTCGTTAATCGGCGTTCCTTGCCTGTCTGCCGAACAGGCAGGCCTGCCTCGCCGGATAGGAAGGTTCATTTTTCAAAAAGAAGAATATAGAAGCTTCTTTAGCACTCGTCAAAGACGAGCGCTAGCGAGGTAAAAGTAAATTGGATAAATTAAGCCAAAGAGAGGCTTTAAAATGGCTTAATAAAAAAACACTTTAAAAAAACTTTAGTCGATCTTTAACCACTCACTAAAATTATCGGAAGTAATGACTTCAAAGCTGGCTTCTTTGTATGTTTTTTGCCACAGAGAAGGGATTTTAATTTTTTGATTTTTCCATTTAAATTCGTACCCAAATAATCTACTTTCTCTTTCTTCAACCCAATCAATTTCCTGTTGGTTGTAGGTTCTCCAAAAATAGTTATTAGAACTCAA
>CAYMXD010000205.1:504-5014 GCA_964394095.1 uncultured Mesohalobacter sp.
TTTTGTATTGTTGATATTTGAGTCGCTCTGAAATCAAATAATTTTCCCATAACTGGCCAATATCATTCCTGAAATCTACAGCATTAAAATTGGCGATAATGGAATTTCTTATCCCATTTTCAAGAAAATACCATCGGGAATTTTTAGAAATTTCCTTTCTAAGATTTCTGCTAAAACCTTCAACTTTTTTTATAATGAACACTTTTTGCAATAAGTCCAGGTATTTCTCAACTGTATTTATACTGATCCCAAGTTGTTTTCCCAATTCCTGATAAGAGACTTCGCCTCCAATTTGGGAAGCTAATAGCCGTAACAAGTTGAATATTTTTTGTGAATTTTCAATATTCTCATAAGCCAGGATATCTTTAAGTAAATAAGAGCTCACCAAGTCATTAAGATATTCTCTTTTATCTGATTCGTTATCAATATGTAGCAACTCCGGATAACTCCTGTAAACTAAACGCTGCTTTGCTTTTTCTAGTTTATTGAAAGCATTTTCTGTTTGGTTGTATTCATTTTCTGATAACGGAAAAAGATTGAAGGTATATTTTCTTCCTGTAAGAGGTTCTCCTGTATTTTTGTTGATGTCTAAAGCCGATGATCCTGTAATGACGATTTTTAAACCTTTAATTTCATCGATCATCAATTTTAGCTTATGACCAATGTCCGGTATTTTTTGAGCCTCATCTATGTAAAGCAATCGGTAACTCCCAATTAAACTTCTATAATTTTCTATGCTTCTTTCAGCAAGTTTTTGGTGAACGAAAATATCTTCACCGTTTAATTTTAAAACAGGCTCTGTTACGGTTTTGAGTATTTCATTGACTAATACTGTTTTGCCTACCCTTCTTGCCCCTAGAATGATAACTACTTTCTGAGGCCTTATTTTATTTTTAATTAATGACGTTATATCTCTGACTATATTATTTATAATTGCGTCACTATGTTGACGCAATTTATATTAATGCAGTCAATGTATAGACCCAATTATAATTTTAGGTAAACCTCAGCAACCTGTTCTGCCAAAGCCTTAAACTCTTCTTCGGTCATTTTTACTTTATGCTGAAAGGTCATATCCCGCATGGCGTTGATGGGAATGAGGTGCACGTGAACATGTGGCACTTCAAGACCGACAACTGACATGCCAATGCGTTTACAGTCTACAACTTCTCTTAGAGCTAAAGCGACTTTTCTGGAAAATGACATAAGGTTAGTGTAGGTCTCTTCGTCTAAATCAAATAGCTTGTTGACTTCTTGTTTTGGCACGCAAAGGGTGTGACCTTTGGCATTGGGGTTGATGTCAAAAAATGCGATAAAATCTTCGTTTTCAGCCACTTTATACGATGGAATTTCTCCATTAATAATTTTTGTGAAAATAGTTGACATTGTTTTTTATTTTTTTTGTTGTTCTTCAAGTTCGGCTTGAAATTCTTCCAAAACCGGTTTTACAGTACTTTCAGGCAGATCTTTTATTCTTATGTACATGAGTCCGTCCACAGAATTATTAAAAAGCGGATCGACATTAAAGGCCACCACCTTAGCGTTTTGCTTGATGTATTTTTTTAACAACACCGGCAAACGTAAATTATCACTTTCCAGTTCTTCAATGAGTTTATCAAACTTATTCAAATCAGCTTTTGCGGCATCAAAAACAAAATCCTTATCTACATCTTTAAGTTTGACTTTAAATTCTTTCTTGGGGTGGACATATTGGGCTAAATAAGGATCGTAATAATTAGATTTCATAAACTCTATCATTATCGATTTAGAGAAATTTGAAAACTTATTACTAATACTCACGCCGCCAATTAAATATTTATGTTCGGGAAACCTCAAGGTACAATGCACGATGCCTTTCCAAAGCAAAAACAAAGGCATAGGTTTCTGCTGATAGTCTTGTATAATAAATGCTCGGCCCATTTCAATTGCAGAGCTCATCAGTTTATGAGATTCGGGTTCAAATTTAAAAAGTTCGCTCAGGTAAAACCCATCAATGCCATGCTGGCTGTATATGTCTTTACCCAGTCCCATTCTGTATGCACCGGCAATTTTTTCAGCATCCTTGTCCCAAAGAAACATATGGTGATAATATTGGTCATAATCGTCTAAATCTATGGGTTTATTGGTGCCTTCCCCAATTGATCTAAAGGTAATTTCCCGCAGACGACCTATTTCTCTAACAATATTAGGTATCAATGCCTTTTTCGCAAAATATACTTCGTAATTTTTACTTTTAGTCAGGCATTTTTGCTGTTCTCTGCAAACTTCAATTTCTTTTAAAATATATTGTTGTGAGCTTTCTGAAACGATTTTTCGAGGTCTGTTTTGCAGCGGTAATTTTATTTGTTTAGGAAATATTTTAATCAAGTTGGTCTTTTCAAAACTACTCGACAGCATATAAGTTTTTTTTCTCAAAAAAGATTTAAAGTCTTCAAGCGAATCAAACTCGCTTTGATCTTTTACATTTACGGGATAGCCTATTCTTACCACAATTTTTCGGTTGCGCTGCTTGAGCATTTCACTCGGCAGCTTGGCCGTTCTCAGGTTATCATTCAGTTTAGCCAATTTGTAAAAGGCAAGACTATTTTTAGCATGAAAATAAACCGGCAACACAGGAACTTTGGCTTTTTGAATCAACCTTATAGCTTCATCTGTCCAGGGTTTATCTACAATATCTTTATCTTCTCTGTAAGTTGAGACTTCACCGGCCGGGAAAATCCCTAATGGATGCCCCTCTTTTAAATGCAATAAAGCCTGCTTTATACCCATGACACTGGATTTTACTTGCTTTCTGTCTTCAAAAGGATTTACGGGCATGATTTTATCTTCAAGGGGTTGAAGTCTTTGAAGCAAAAAATTAGCAATAACCTTATAATCCTCACGAGCTTCAAGCATAAGCTTAAGTAAAATTAAGCCATCAATAGCGCCCAGAGGATGATTGGAAATACTAATAAAACTACCTTCTTTAGGAATACGCTTTAAATCTTTTTCAGGAATTTCAAATGTCACACCGAGTTCTAAGAGCACAGCATCAATAAAGTCTAAAGCTTCAAGGTGCTTGTATTGGTCGTATATTGAGTTAATTTTATTCAGCTTAGATATGCTCAAGAATAATTTTCCGAAAAGCAGACCAAATGGCCCAAACTTATTCAGGTTCAATCCATCAGAAACTTCAGATGCATTTACAATTGGCATGGTGGTTTGGTGTTTTTATCTAGGTAAAGATAAACAACTTTAATGAGATGGCTTAATCACAAGCTGCACGGTTTCTTGCGTAAATTGTTTTAAAAGGATAGCTTTGTTTTTGGTCATGTCCTTCAGACTTTTCTCAGTATAGTGGCGTATAGTCAGTAAACTCACGTTCTTTTCGTAGTTTACTTTAAATTTCGCTTTGAATTGCTCTATGAGTTTGTCTGCATTTTTAAATTTATTATCGATACACACCGAAAAACTAATCGCAGAATTCTGAATTAAGTCCACTTTTATTTGGTATTTATGAAAAAGTGCAAAAATCTCACTGATATTATCTTCCACAAAAAACGAAAAATCTAAAGTTGACAACGACAATAAAATTAAATTGTTTTTAACGATATAGCACGGTACTTTCGGAAAAATGGCTTCACCCTTAGATACACAAGTCCCCGGCGATTTCGGATCGTAAAAGGATTTAACAAACAACGGAATCTCTTTCTGCTGTAAAGGTTGTAAGGTTTTAGGATGTATCACTGAGGCGCCAAAAAAGGCCAGTTCGATGGCTTCTTCGTATGAAATTTGGTTGAGCAACTGTGTGTTTTGAAATACATTGGGATCGCCGTTTAACACCCCGGGCACATCTTTCCAGATACACACATTTTCGGCATTAAGGCAATACGCCAGAATTCCCGCAGTATAATCACTCCCCTCTCGACCCAAAGTGGTTGTAAAATTATTTTCATCAGAGCCTATAAAACCCTGAGTAATATTGAGTTCGTCCAGATTGATGTGGGCTTTTATTTTGGTTTGGGTCTGCTCCCAGTTGACGTCTGCGTCTCTGTATGTACTGTCGGTATCAATAAGATTTCGGCAATCGTGCCAGACGTTTTCCAAGCCCTGAGTTGCCAAAAACTGACTCACAACACTTGTGCTGATCAATTCACCAAAAGCCACCACCTGGTCGTAGACAAAATCATAATTTGGAGATTTATTTCGACTGAGGAATATTTCTAATTCGTCAAAGAAGTAATTCACTTTAGTATACGCAGGATGCTGTTTAGTTTTAAAAAGTTCATCTAAAATATTGTGATGATAAGTCCTTAACTCTTCTATTTTGAGCTTTAATGATTCATCTTTACTAAAGTATAAATCTATAATATGCTCAAGGGCGTTGGTTGTTTTTCCCATAGCAGAAATCACAATAACCTTTTTACTGGTGCCCATTAGTTTTATAACATTGGCAACATTTCTTACACCCTTGGCATCTTTTACCGACGCCCCTCCAAATTTGAATACTTGTATCATTTAATTTTAATTA
>CAYMXD010000206.1:0-4982 GCA_964394095.1 uncultured Mesohalobacter sp.
TGTAGCCATGTGAGCTCCCGTAACCCATACTATATCGTAAGGCACTAAGCCGCCCCAAATAATCCGATTTCGTACAGAAGGGGAATTGTATTCAATATGTACATGAACATTTCCTACGTTAGCCATGCTGGATTTGTGAGGGCTTTTAGAAATTTTTGCAATATTGCTTTTCTCGGACATTGAGTGATGCTCATGGCCATTTTTTTCGTTTTGTTTACATGCCGAAAACATTAACAGGCAAACAATTATTGTAACTATTTTTTTCATTTTTTTAAAACACAGCATAAGCCCGCTCTACCGGCCAATTGTCTTGATAACCTGCTTGCCATTCTTCATTTTGCAATTCGTTATCTGTGGCCAGACAGGCATCTAATTGCGACCTCATCAATGGTTCATCTATATTTTGGCCAATGAAAACAATTTCATTTTTTCGATCACCAAATTTGATGTCCCAATCGCTTTCAATTTGGCCTTTATTTTCAACGAATGTCAATTGTTGAATGCGTTGCTCAAAAGGCATACTGCTCCACCAAACGCCGGCGCTGTCTGTTTTTAAAGAGCCTCCGGCTTGTCCCCAAATTAAGGCCTGGTCTGGTCTGGATGCTAACCAAAACAGCCCTTTGCTCCTAATAATGCTTTGTGGAAAGTCGTGCTGAATGTAATTTGCAAATCGAACGGGATCAAAAGGTTTTTTGGTGCGATAGACAAATGAGGTAATGCCGTATTCTTCCGTTTCGGGGGTGTGATGGTCTTTTTTTAGTTCCGCAATCCAGCCTGCGCTTTCTTCGGCTTCTTCAAAATTGAAAAGCCCGGTGTTTAAAATCATATCCGGACTGACTTTACCGTAAGTGGATTCAATAATCTTTGCTTTGGGATTTAGTTTATGAATCATGGCTTTTAGAATAGCTATGGTGTCTTTGTGCACCAAATCACTTTTGTTGAGAATAATCACATTGGCAAATTCAATTTGATCGGTCAGCAAATTCACAATAGTACGTTCATCGCCTTCTATATCGGTAAGGTCTCTGTCGGTCAATTTTTCCGGGCTTCCAAAATCTTTAAAAAAATTGAGTGCATCTACCACCGTAACCATGGTATCGATGTAGCTAAAACGGCTTAAATCTATACTGCCGTCTTCACTTTCAAAACTAAAGGTCTGCGCCACCGGAATAGGCTCAGAAATGCCTGTACTTTCAATCAGTAAATAATCAAATCGGTTTTCCTTGGCTAAGCGTTCTACTTCTACCATCAAATCCTCACGGAGCGTACAGCAGATACAGCCGTTACTCATTTCCACAAGTTTTTCTTCGGTGCGAGAAAGGGTATTTTCACTTTTGACCAATTCGGCGTCAACGTTCACTTCACTCATATCGTTCACAATCACAGCGACTTTTAAATCTTGTTTATTATGTAAGATATGGTTAAGTAAGGTGGTTTTTCCGGCACCTAAAAAACCGCTTAATACGGTTACGGGTAATTTTTTCATAAAATCTTATATAAATGCAACTATGTTGCAAATATAGAATTTTTATGTTAAAGCCTGCAGGATCTTTAGTTGAAGTTCAGCTTTATGGTTTATTTTTTAAACGCAATAACTAAAAACTTAGCATCTGTCTGACCTATATTGTTTATAGCATGCTTGCAGGCTTCATGCCAGTGAACATCACCTGATTCAAATTGTTTGTCAGTATTGTTTTGATCCTCAGTTGTGTAGGCCACTTTATAATCTGAAAGGGAAAAAATAATACGGTTTAATCCATCGTGCATTGGTATGCTTTCAGATTTTGGTAATTTCACTTCAGTAATTCTAAAATTGGTGTCATCGAGTCGTTGTACTGCAAAATCTTTTGAAACTGAGTAAACATCGTTTTCTATTAGTTCCTCATCACAGTCAGGTAGTGTAGATTCTTTTCTGACAAATGCCACCCATTCTGCCTTGCTTTTCCCATTGTTTTTTGCTGAATGTTGCCCGGCTTTGTGTGTATGGACATCCCCTTTTTTCCAGGATTTTTGGCCTTCATTTTTTCCATTTTCTTCCCATTCTATTTCATAATCTGTTAGAGAATATATGACGCGTTCTTCTCCCTGATGAGGTTTAAGAACTTCTCCCGGATTAAGACTTACTTTAACGGCTTTTACATAGTCGTTTTCAAAAATGACCTCATGACCAACCTGCATAGCTGTTTCGTTATTTTCTTTTCTTTTTTGATTATCTTTTTTACTTTGATTTCCACAGGCTATCATTACTAAAGATAGCATCAGAATACTAAAAATTGAATAAATTGAATGTTTCATGATATTGATTTTTATAAGTGAATGTCATTATTTCGTATTAAAACTAAACGGCAGGCGAAGTCCAAACATAATGTTTCTGCCAATCATATTTAATTCTAAGGGTTTGGTGATCGATAGATGGTCAAAATAAGTTTCATTTAAAAGATTAGTTCCCGTAATGAATAAATCCAGATTTTGCTTACCAATATTTATTTCTGTGCCAATTCTGGCGTTAAGTAGAGTAAATGCGGAAGTGATGGCTTCGTTTTGTCCGGTGCGGGTTTGTTCAAAAAAATGCTGAACTTCTAATGAGGCGAAGGGTCTTTTAAAAAAACCTAATTCCTTTTGCTGAAATCTTACTTCTGCCGTCAATCGATCCTGAGGTGTAAATGTGGGATGATCTATGCCTTGATTATCGTCAGTTATATCAGCTCTTATTAAACTATAACTCCCATGAATGCCTAACCAATCTACAGGATGAATGTCTAAGGCAATTTCACCACCATATAAGTTAGCATCATTTTGAACATGCTGAAATATTTTTCCCCCGCCAATAGGCGCATCTTCATTAGTTTGAACCAAGTAAATATAATTATCTATGGCATTAAAAAACGGTGCAACATTTACCGTTGCCCAGTTGTTGTGAAAATGATAGGAAAAATCAATCTGATAATTGCTTTGGGCATCCAAATTAGGATCTCCACGTTCAAATCTGCCTCCATGAATTCCATTTTGGGTTAATTCCGGGATGTTTGGCGATCTAAATCCACGTGCGAGATTGGCTTTAAAAAATTGGTTTTCAGAAAAATTATAGGTTAGGCCTAATGAACCGTTTACACTATTATACGTGTTATCTATCTCAAAACGGTCTGTATTGGTTGTGGCTATTGGAAAAGACTGCATATTTCTGTAATCGTAGCGAAGACCGGAGGTTAATATTAAATTTTCAGAAAGTTGAAAATCGCCAATAGCATAAATTCCAATGTCATTGATATCAGCATCCGGCATAGGAATATTGGGTTTGGTTTCATCTGCTTCGTTCCTGATGATAGCTCCATTCACTCCTAAAATATAATTGTTTTTATCTGTCTGGATTTTGTATTTTGTATTGTAAGTGAATGTATTGAGTTCCATAGAAACTACGTGAGGTGTAACTAACTGATCCTGTGGATTAATACCTCCAGCTATCAATTCACGGGTGTTAGATTGATATCCTAAATCCACATCCAGTGTGTTTTTACCAAAGAAAACAGTATTGTTTGAGGTAATTAAATGATTAGCCAAATCCTGGTACCAAACTTCGTTTTTGCGATCTTCTGTCAATAGCGTTGAAGATAGCGGATTATTAAATAGGTTAATTTGGGGCTGGTTTTGAATACCGTATTCCGCATCTGTATAATTATAATTTAGTGTAAAAAGGCCACGGTCAGAGCGATATCCGGTATTAAGACTCAGGTTACTTTCATTAAGACGAGTATTGTTCACCACCTCATCATCACCATCAGTATAATCTTCGTGAGATTTTAAACTACCGCGTAACCCAAAAAAGAATTTATCAAGACTTCCTTTTACACCAACACTGTTTAAATAACCATTTGTATTGCTGTGGTATTGAGAAAGCACGTCACCTTCTATACTGTTGGGTTTTGCCGGACGTTCTCTAACTACATTGACAACACCCGCCACGGCATCAGAACCATACTGAAGCGATGCAGGGCCTTTTATAATTTCGACATGAGATGCGGTATATTCATCGATAAGGAAAGGGTGATTGGATGAAAATTGAAACACTTCCTGCTTAATACCATTGTTTAGGGTGACTAAATTTGTGTTGGTTAAACCACGAATAACAGGTTGACCACCACCTAACCCAAAATTTGTAAAATAAACTCCGGGTGTACGGGCAATAGCTCGGGAGAAATTTATTTCACCTGCAGTGATAATATCTTTCCTTTTTACCGTTTCTATAGGATAAGGCACCTCGTCTTTTTGCTTAATAAAACCTGCAGTAATTGTGATTTCCTGCAAAGAAAGCTGAGACTCTTCAAGCTGAATATCAAGCGTGTAATTTGATGAGGTATTGCTTTTTAAGTCGATTGTTTTGGCCTGAGTTCTGTAGCCAATATAGGTAAACTCCAGGGTGAAAGTCCTAAGATTAGACGGTAATGAAAGTTGATAGGAACCGTCTGTATTACTTATTGTTCCGGTTTGATTTTGATGTAAAAGGATATTTACCCCCATGAGAGGTGAACCTTCCTTATCCGTAATTTTCCCATTGACAATATTTTGAGCGCTTATGCCTGTTAGAGTAAATAAAAAAAGGATAAGAACTAGAAATCTGTTTGACATAACTTAAATATTTTCTGAAACTTGTTTTTAAATTGACTTTAATGCAATTAAGTTGCAAAAATAGAAATAGACTTATTTTATTATTATGACGAATGTCATTTTTTGCTAAGTCCTACATTTTTTTAAAAAAAATGTGGTATTACACTAGGAATTGTATGGTGTTTACAGTCTGTGTTGTCGTTGAAAATAGGTCTTTAAGTTATTTAACTTCTTCAGCATCTTTTAAAATGTATATAAATTCGTTTGGGTCGTCATAATTCAAATGAAGTCTGCCTTTAAAGGTTTTGAAATCATCAATTTGGTATCGTTTGGTGCCGTCTTTCATATACATACTAATTACCGAAGCCGGGCTGGCATTT
>CAYMXD010000207.1:0-4978 GCA_964394095.1 uncultured Mesohalobacter sp.
GGTTTCACAAACCAGTGATATATACACTGAAAGCGACCGAACACAAATTGATGAAGAACGTTATCCCAATGCAACGATTTTCAACAAGGTTAATAAACAGGTTTATTTCAGACACGAAGGCATAGAGGTATGGTGCGATAGGGCTATATACTACCAAAGTGATAAATTTTTTAAAGCCTATGGCCATGTCAAAATGATTCAGGGCGACACGATAAACATGCGTAGTGCTTACGCCGAATACAATGGAAATACACAATTCGCCTTCGCCAGCGAAGATGTTTTGCTTACTACTCCGGACAACAGACTAACGACTGATTCTTTGTTTTTTGATCGCGTGGCACAAAAAGCTTTCTACAGAAGCGGAGGAACCGTAAAAGATACCGCAAGCACCATAACCAGTGTAAGAGGTACTTACGAACTCCAAAATGATAAGTATGCTTTTAGGCAAAATGTCAAGGTCACCAGCCCTGACTACGATATTGAAACCAATGTTCTCGATTTCTACACCAAAAACGGTCATGCCTACCTCTATGGCCCCTCTAATGTCTTTACCGAAAATGGAAAAGTTTACTGCGAAAAAGGCTTTTTTAATACCCGTGAAAATTTCGGATATTTTATCAAAAACTCCAGAGTAGATTATGAGCAGCGCATAATGTACGGTGACAGTATCTTCTTTGATCAAAATAAAAGTTTTGCTTCCGCTACCAACAATATTGAAATCATAGATACTTTAAATCGTACCCGTATCAAAGGACATTACGCCGAGGTTTATAAACAACAGGATTCTGTTATCATTACAAAAAATCCTATTGCGTCTACCTTTCAGGAAAATGATTCCATTCACGTGGCCAGCGATACCATGATGATCACCGGCGAACCCGATAAACGAATAGTCCGCGCCTATCCGGATGCCAGACTCTATAAATCAGACTTGAGCGGTAAAGCAGTTTCTATTCATTCTTCACAAATTACTGGCTACACCAGATTGATTACTAAACCTATTTTATGGTCTGCCAATGGGCAAATCACAGGAGATACCATCATGCTGATTTCTAATCTGGAAACTGAAAAATTAGATTCACTTAGGGTTTATGATAACTCTATCATGGTTCAAAAAGATAGTATAGGGGGGTTTAATCAGGTGAAAGGCAAACAGTTATTTGGCCTGTTTACAGAAAATGAGCTCACTGAAGCTAACTTTATTAAAAATGCGGAGTCGCTTTATTATATGAGAAACGACGAAGGTGAATTGGTTGGTATTGATAAAACGCTGTCATCTTCGCTAAAACTAGAATTGAAAGATCAGGAAATCACTGATATTTATTATTACGACCAAGTTTCAGGCGACACATATCCGGAAGAAGAAATTTCACCAAACGCCAGAAAACTTAAAGGCATGCTTTGGCGTGGTGATGAACGCATAAGGTCTAAAGCAGACCTGCTCACCAACCGCCCTCAATTTAAATTACCTGTCATAAAAGGCTTAAAAGACTTGAATGATACTATTAGTAAGCCTTTTTATAAACAAAAAGATATCAATACAAAGTCGAATCTAAAACTGAAAGACACAATTGATACCAAAACCGATGCTAAATTAAAACCCAAAACACATCAGGATAAGTCTGTAAAAGAAAAGTTCAAAAAAGGATGATCAAAACATTCCAACAATATCAGGCGCAAACCACACCGCATCCCTTAGGTCTTGAAATCAGTCATGCCAAAGGGAGTTACATCTATACCGCAGATGGCAAAGCGCATTTAGATTTTGTAGCCGGTGTATCTGCCTGTAATTTGGGACATTGTCATCCCGAAATCGTAAAAAGTGTACAGGAACAGGCAGAACAGTATCTTCACGTCATGGTTTATGGCGAGTATATTCTCAAACCTGCATTAGAGCTTTCTCAAAAATTGGCAGAACTCCTACCCGATCCTTTAGAACAAACCTATTTGGTAAACAGTGGTACAGAAGCTATTGATGCCTCCATAAAACTGGCCAGAAGAGTAACCGGCAGATCACAAATTATATCTGCTAAAAACTGCTATCACGGTAATTCTTACGGTGCTCTAAGCCTAATGGATTATCATGAACGCACTGCGCCCTTTAAACCATTATTACCAGCTGTGACTCAAATTGAGTTTAATAATGAGAATTGCTTAGAACTTATAACCACGCATACTGCCGCAGTTATTTTGGAAACCATTCAGGGTGGTGGTGGTTTTATCATGCCAGAGAATAATTACCTTAAAAAAGTAAAAAAACGATGTAAAGCAGTTGGCGCTTTGCTCATTCTAGACGATATTCAGCCCGGATTTGGGCGAACAGGAAAATTGTTTGGTTTTCAACATTTTGATGTGGTTCCGGACATTTTGGTCATAGGCAAAGCCATGGCATCGGGTATGCCTACTGGTGCCTTAACCGCATCAAGGTCTATGATGGGTCTTCTTAGTGACAATCCAAAATTAGGACACATTACAACCTTTGGAGGTCACCCGGTGATAGCTGCAGCAGCTCTCAAAACACTTAGAATTCTTACAGAAACAGATATCATTAAAAAAGTATCGGATAAAGAAAGACTGCTAAGAGAACATCTTAAACACCCATTGATTGAAGAAATCAGGGGAAAAGGATTGATGCTGGCTTTAATCATGCAAAATGCAGAAATGGCAAATCAGCTGGTTTTAAGGGCCAAAGACAACCAACTTATATTATTTTGGCTGCTTTACGAAAAAAAAGCAGTACGCATTACACCAGCTTTAAATATTTCAGACCGAGATTTAATTAAAGGCTGTAAAATCATACTAAATATTCTCAATACAATAAAATCTGAAATAAAATGTTGATTAAATTGTTAACAAACTCTTATCAAAAAAAAGCGATGACAACAAAAAGCCTAGTAATTTTATACAATAAATATATTTAAAAAGTCTCTTATATGAAATTTGATTCCAACGAAGACTTTGATTTTCCCATAGAAAAATTTGAACATATGCTCAAAACCAACAATGTGTTGTTTTTTGATGCAGACGAATTTGTTGAAATTGTAGAGCACTACATAGACATGGGGAAACTAGCTTTAGCTAAAAAAGCCCTTGACCATGGGTTAAACCAACATCCAAATTATTCTGATCTTCAACTATTAAAAGCAGAAATTTTTATTTTTGAAGATAAACACGCTCAGGCGGAAGATTTATTATCTTATCTTCAAAAAGTTGATCCGCAAAATGAAGAAATTTATGTATTGCAAGCCAATATTTATTCTAAACAGGATAAACATGCTAAAGCCATTGAAACTTTAAAATTTACGCTGGATTTTGCCATAGAACCTTCAGAAATATACAATTTGATAGGTATAGAATACCTGTTTATGGAAGATTTTGAAAAAGCAAAACAAACCTATATGAAGTGTCTCGACCAAAACCAAGAAGATTTTACAGCTTTGTATAATATCATTTATTGTTTTGATTTTCTAGATCAACAGGAAGGAGGAATTGCTTACCTCAATCATTTTTTAGATCAAAATCCTTATTGTGAAATAGCTTGGCATCAGTTAGGTAAATTATATTTCGATATAGGCGAAGATAAGCGTGCCCTTCAGGCTTTTGATTTTGCCATCTATTCTGACGACTATTTTGTTGGTGCTTATCTGGAAAAAGCAAAGGTATTGGAAAGGCTTTGTAAATTTGAAGAAGCAATTGAAAATTACAAGATTTCAAACCAGCTCGATGACCCCACTGCCTATGCTTATTTAAGGATTGGAAAATGTTACCTCAAACTCAAAAATTCGAAGGAAGCGGTAAAATTCTTCAAAAAAGCAGTACATGAAGATCCCTTGATGGACAAGGCATGGTCTGCACTTTCTGATTTTTACATGAGCAAAAAAGATTTTAAAACAGCCTTATCTTTTGTGAATAAAGCTTTAAATATAGATCCTGAAAATCCGCACCATTGGAGAAATTACAGTATTATAAATAGTGAGTTAGGAAATGAAAAAGCCAGTAAAAATGGATTGCAAAAAGCATTAAAATTTGGCAATTACGAATTCGAAAACCTTCTGATGCAAATAGATATCTGTATTGAAGATTCTAAATTTAAAGACGCTTTAGACACCTTAGACTATGCCGACCAATTCTACGAAAATCAAGCAGAATTTTTGTACCGACGAGCAGGTGTAAATTTCAAGCTTAAACGTTATAAAGTTGCCTTAGAAATATTTCTTAAAGCTTATGTTATAGAACACCCTATGTGCTACATTATGTTTGAATTATTCCCTGAAATGACCAAACATCCAGACTTTAAACCTTTTTACATCAAATTATGAATTGGACAAGCGTAAAAGATTTCCAAGATATTACCTATAAAAAATCCGGTAATGGGGTAGCGCGAATAGCCTTTAACCGACCGGAAGTGAGAAATGCTTTCAGACCAAAAACTGTCGCTGAACTTTATGAAGCCTTTCTGGATGCCAGAGAAGATACTTCAATTGGTGTGGTTTTATTTTCTGCCGAAGGGCCATCTCCAAAAGATGGTGTTTACAGTTTTTGCAGTGGGGGAGACCAAAATGCACGTGGCCACCAAGGCTATGTAGATGACGACGGCATGCCCAGACTTAACATTTTGGAAGTCCAGCGTTTAATCCGTTTTATGCCAAAAGTAGTCATAGCTGTGGTGCCCGGCTGGGCTGTTGGGGGCGGTCATTCGCTTCACGTGGTCTGCGATTTGACCTTAGCCAGTAAAGAACACGCCATTTTTAAACAAACAGATGCCGATGTTACCAGTTTTGATGGGGGTTACGGTTCGGCATACTTAGCTAAAATGGTCGGTCAAAAAAAAGCCCGTGAAATTTTCTTTTTGGGTCGAAATTATTCGGCCGATGAAGCAGAAGCTATGGGAATGGTTAATGCCTCAATTCCACATGACCAATTAGAAGAAGAGGCATATAACTGGGCGCAGGAAATTTTAGAAAAATCGCCTACGTCT
>CAYMXD010000208.1:0-4957 GCA_964394095.1 uncultured Mesohalobacter sp.
AATTTTTGAATGCATTGCTATTTCAATAACAAAAAATACTAAATTGCAGGTCAATGCATATTGAGATGGAAAGCTCACAACAACTTGCAAAGCGACTACGAGAGGTTATATTGAATGGTACTTGGATTGCCAATACCAATTACAAATCTGAATTACAGGAAATAGACTGGCAATTGGCCATTTATAAGGGTATTTCTAACAATTCTATTGCTGAACTTTCTCAGCATATTCATTATTACATCAAGGGCGTTAAACATGTTTTTGAAGGTGGAAGACTTGAAATTAAAGATAAATACAGTTTTGATTTTAAAGAGATAACTTCTCAGGATCAATGGAATAGTTTCTTGAAGCGGTTTTGGAAAGACACAGAATCGCTTTCACTTTTAATCGAAAAATTAAGCAACGAACATCTAAACCAGAATTTTACAGATAAAAAATACGGAAGTTATCAAAGAAATATAGAAGCTTTAATAGAGCATAGTTATTACCATCTAGGTCAAATAGTATTGATAAGGAAATCATTCTGTAAAAATTAATTTTGAAACCACTTAATTCAACGCTCATGAAAAAATCAAACCCAATTCAGTACTTTCACATTATTTATTTGAAAGGTGTTTTTATTTTTACATATTCTCAAAACTAAATTAAACTTTTGAAAGCTTAGTCTACACAAATAAGAAATATAGTTTATATGATGGATGACATCAAACCCCAAATGACCTAAATATCAACTAATTAGTCTTGACCTCTATGCTTATTTTCTTTGTGAATTATAATAATTTTGTGCCATTTCGTCTAGGTCTTCATAACATTAAAAATAAACATACAAGAATATAACTTAGCTTTCAGCTTATCATCAAAAATACTCAATAAGCATGATGTATTGTCATTTACTTTATTTAAATCCTAAGTATGCCTTGAGACTGTTTTAAAGCTCAGGACTCGATATCAGGATGTAGAAATGATGTGATTTCTGCTTTTGATATTTTGGGATTTGCGCCTTCACTTTGTGCAACAATGGCACCTACTGCACAGGCAAAATCAATTGCTTTTTGAGGGTTTTCATTGTTTAGTAATTGACTGATTAAAGACCCCAGAAAAGAATCACCGGCACCTACAGTATCAACTACATCAATGACGTATCCACTATTATAGAACAACTCATCGTCATATAACAAAACCGCACCATGTCTTCCTTTGGTTACACAAATATGTTTTGTTTTTGTTTTTTCTGCAATAAGCCTCAGATTTTGCTCTAAGGAATTGTATTTGGAATTCATAGTTTGACATATTTCATAAAGTTCATCGTCATTGAACTTTATAAAATCTGCGTTTTGCATGAGTTGTGTTACCACATCTATTTTATAATGAGGTGGTCTTAAATTAACATCGAATATCTTGTATTTTGCTATATCGATAAGTTTCAGCAAAGTTTTTCTCGAGGTGTCGTCACGAGCCACTAAACTTCCAAAAATAAACGCATCAGCCTTTTCAACTTTTGCTTTTGCAATATTATCAGTATTAATTTTATCCCATGCCACAGGATAATTGATAGTGTATGTTGCAGAACCTTTTTGATCTAAATTTACTTTTACTTTACCCGTCTCATAGTTGTCTAAAACTTGAATGCCGTCTGTATTTATATTATTTTCTTTTAAATATGAAATCAATTTTTCACCATATTTATCATTTCCCACAGCACTTACCATACTGACCTTATTTTTAAAGGAATTTAAACGATAAGCCACATTAAGAGGGGCACCCCCAATTTTTTCCTGATGAGGGAAAACATCCCATAAAATTTCTCCAAAACAAACAATTTTTTTCATGCTTAATTGATTTCTAATTAAAATTCAATTCATTGATTTCGATAAAATCAAGTGTGAATTCCTGATCCTCAGAATCTATACTCAGAGATTGATATGGGGCATTTGGAAAAAATATTTCTGTCATTACTGTTTCGCCGTCATCATAGAATATTTCAATAGATGTTTTATCTAATAGGATTGTACCCGATAAATTATCCTTAGACGATGTTCTTTGAGCTTTTGAAATGGTGTTTGTGAATTTTTCAGAAAAATCTGTTTGACCTGAATTTTCCCTGTTGATAAAGAATGTTTTATCCTTATTATCATACCCAAACAACAATACATCCCCTTCAGGGTTTGATAATTTGAAAGTATATCTATCTTCCTTTAAATTTGAGATATTAAAGTTGATTTTGACACTGGTCAAATTTATTTTATCGCTATTTATAATTTTGATATCATCATCAACATTGATGTTTTCCTTTTTGTATTTTTTGCCTTTATAATTATTTAGTTCCTTAACGGGACTGGAAAGTAATCTATAGGTATTGTCGTCATTTTTAAGTTTTATTTCTCTGGCAATTGTCATAGCACTTCTCCATGATTCTGTAGGAACTTCTTGTGCATAATCCCAATTAGACATCCATCCCATCATTAGTTTGCTGCCGTCTTTTCTGGTAGCATTAGACCAGGTAACGCCAGCATAATTATCTCGTCCAAAATCTATCCAATAGGTATGGTTTTTTTCTAAGCTATCTTTAAACTCTTCATCAACTATAAACTGTGTGCCATCAAAATCTCCAATAAAATATTGTGTAGCGCTTCCTCCATTGGGACCTCCGGGGTTGATGCTTACAAATAAAACCCATTTTTCCATGTCGGTACCTTGAACAGGAAGCTTAAATAAATCGGGGCATTCCCAAACACCACCATGTCCTCCAAGGTCTTGTCCAAAATCAGAGAGGTAGGTCCAGTCTTTCAGATTTTCTGATGAATAGAATGAGATTTTATCTCCGACTGCCAAAGACATTACCCATTGCTTTCCATCCTCATCCCAAGTAACTTTTGGGTCTCTAAAATCTTTTAGTTTAGTGTTGTCTATTACAGGATTGTTTTCATATTTGGTGAATGTTTTGCCTTCATCAAAACTATAGGCAATACTCTGTGTTTGCTTCCAATTATCACCTTCATCAAGTTTTTTAGAATTCGTATAGATGGCAACAACAGGACTATCATTTGGTGTTTTTCCAAAACCTGAATTGTTATCGAAATCGACAACCGCACTACCTGAAAAAATAGTTCCAAGATCATCGGGATATAATGCAATAGGCTGTTCTGTCCAGTTTATCATGTCCTTGCTTATGGAATGTCCCCAGTGCATTGGTCCCCATACATTACTATCCGGGTGATGTTGAAAATAAAGATGGTAGTAGCCATTGTAATAAAACATCCCATTAGGATCATTCATCCAATTATTTTTAGGAGTGAAATGAAAATTTGGTCTGTAGAGGTCTTCTTCAGAATAGTGTACTTCATCTGCTGGCTTGTCTTTTTTTTCATCAGCCTTCTTACAGGAGGAGAAAGCCAAAAAAGCAATCAATACAAATAGTAGTTGTTTCATTTTTCCATTTATCATATTATTTATTTTTATATTTTAATTTTGTCCCTAAATCTTCAAGTGAAACGCCCTTGGTTTCAGGCATCATAAAGGCTACGAACAGTAATTGAAGAACCATCATAACGGCAAAAAACAAAAAGACAACACCTGCGCCAATTGAAGAAAACAGCACTGGAATTAATGAGGGAACAATAGCTGCCAGAATCCAATGAATTGAACTGGCAAACGACTGTCCGGACCCTCTTAGATGATTTGGAAATATTTCTGAAATAAATACCCAAATCACAGTTCCCTGACCAATAGCATGAGAGGCTATAAACATAAATAAGAAGAGAGGCATAACATCTCCCTGCCAGTTGAATGAAAATGCTGCCGATACCAGAGATAAGGAGATGATATATCCTACAGAGCAGATATACATGAGTTGTTTCCTGCCCAATTTATCAATTAAGAAAATACCAAGCAGTGTAAAAAGCATATTGGTCACCCCAACACCTATGCTGCTTAAAAGCGCTGAACTTTCTGCAAGTCCGGCTTCTTCAAGAATTCTGGGTGCGTAATACAAAAATGCATTGATGCCAGATAACTGGTTGAAAAAAGCAACTAAAAAAGCCAGGATTAACGGATATCTGTACTTTTTAATGAAAATATTTTCATTCGGTACAGTGTTATCCATCTCTGTTTTTATTTTGGCCATTAGTACCTCAGGATCGGTATTTGGACTTATAATTTGAAGAATTTCTTTAGCTTCTTTATGTCGAAATTTGGTCAGTAACCATCTTGGGCTCTTAGGAATTTTGAATGCTAATATGGTGTATATAAATGCCGGTATAGCTTCCACACCAACCATCCAGCGCCAGGCATTGTCTCCAATATTGTTTAATAAATAATTTGAAAAGAATGCAATTAAGATTCCAAACACAATATTAAATTGATATAAGCCTACCAGTTTACCTCTGTCTTTTGCAGGCGCAATTTCAGAAATATAAGCAGGAGCAGCTATGGTAGAGACCCCAACACCTAAACCACCAATAAATCGAAATACAGCAAAAGTAATGGGATCGTTTGCTAATGCTGAACCGAGAGCAGATACCGTATATAAGACACCTATTAAAACAAGTGTTCGCTTTCGCCCCAATTTATTTGTAGGAAATCCGCCGAATATCGCCCCTATAACTGTTCCCCATAAAGCCATACCTATAACAACAACACCATGAAACATGTCTGTAGTTTCCCACATCATCTGTAACTTTTTCTCTGCACCGGAGATAACCACTGTATCAAATCCAAAAAGGAAACCGGCAAGAGCAGCTACTATAGACCATAAAAGTATTTTTTTATTCATCATTTTGATATTTGAAATTTCATGAATTATATCGTTTTCGTTTACGTTACTAAATTTTTCAAAATATGGTTGTATTGTTTAGTATTCTAAAAGCTTTACCGAATAGAGTTTGAGTTATCGGTTTGTTATCTTCAAAAATAGATAAAAATATGGACTTTAATATATGTCGATAAAGTTTGTAAAAAC
>CAYMXD010000209.1:0-4942 GCA_964394095.1 uncultured Mesohalobacter sp.
TGGATACTCGTTTGATACATTTACAGTAGTATCATTGTAATCTTTACTTAAATTTTCCAATATTATCAAGTCGGTTTCTTCTAAATTTTAATTCTCTCCTTTGTTCAATTTTATCGCCGATTAAATATTCAAAAACTCCTTTACCAAATGAATACCACCAAAATGTAATTTTAATCCAATATAATTTGTATAGATTTTCACTTTCAGAATATCCAATTATTTTAAATTCAGATTTTGATGATAAAGCCTTTCTAAAAGAAATTCCTTTTTTTCGATTAAAATGATTATCCCTTAACTCTGATTTGTTAAGGCTTGTATAAGTAATATAAGCACAATTCTTTTTTTTAAGAAAATCAATTGATTCTTTCAATGTCAACTTCGGTTGTGATAATGGAATAAATATTTTACAACTAAAATCCATATTGAAACGAAAAAGAATATTACTATACCGATTAAAATATTGTTCATTCAGATTTCAATTCAAATGTGCTACAACAAATTAATAAAAAAGTAGTTCAAATTTTAAAAACCAGTGATTTCATTTTATTGACGAATCACTTTATTTAAAAATTTTAACAACTAACAATCAATTGACTATGATTAAAACTAACAAAAATAATATTAAAAAGACTAATATTTTTCTATGGTTGTTTACATTGCGGGCTGATTTATAAATTTGAAGCTTATTACTGCACAATCAAAATATATTTTTGTCTTTTTTTTGTCATGTATATCAATTAATACTTCAGCTCAGGTTGTAGACGATTTAAAAGAATTTTTTACCTTTTACCCCAACCAAAAGGCGGTGGAAAAAGACAGCACGCTTTATCTTCAAAAGTTTATTGCTGCACCGGTGATCAGTTATTCGCCGGAAACCAGTTTATCTTTTGGTACAGGGGCAAAATACTTATTTAAATTTAATGGAAGTGGTGAAGAAACGCGGGTGTCTAACATGCCGATAACTTTACAATACACCTTTAATAATCAGTTCTTTTTGTATTCCGGTTTTGAAGTGTTTACCAATCAGGAAGAATGGGTGATAGAGGGGAATCTGCTTTTTCAAAATTACCCCAGACTCTATTACGGCATTGGAAGTGATACGCCCTCTTCAAGTGAAGAACAATACGATTACTACCAATTTCTTTTTGAACCCATTTTTCTTAAGCAAATGTTTCATCGGTATTTATTTGTAGGTGCGGGAATACGATATAATCATATTTACAACACCAAATTTGAAGACGGTGGCTTAATAGCGAATAATCAGCCTGAGGGTTTTGACGGATCGACTTCAGCCGGAGCAGAAGTTGCTGTGTTATTCGATAATAGAAGTAATATTTTAAATGCTCAAGATGGCTGGTATATGGAATTTACTCACGGTAAATATGGTAAAGTTTTGGGAGGGACTCATAATTTTAATTTAACCAGGTTTGATTTGAGGCATTTTATAGACGTATCTCCAAAGAACGATGATGTATTAGCCTTTCAGTTTTTGGCCAGATTTACCCGAGGAAACAATCCGTTTTCTGAGTATGCATTTTTTGGTAGTAGTGAGATCATGCGAGGTTACCGAGAAGGCCGATTTGTTGATCGCGACCTTTTGGCCACTCAGCTGGAATATAGAAAAACCTTTAAAAACTCACGTTTTGGTGCTGTTGCCTTTGTCGGAACAGGTGATGTTTATCATAATGTAGATGAGTTTAAATTTGATAATCTAAAACCAAATTATGGTATCGGATTAAGGTTTGCTTTAGATCAATCTGAAAAATTAAACTTAAGATTAGACTGGGGATTTGGCAGCGATGGCACCAACAGTTTTTATCTGAGTATTGCTGAAGCGTTTTAGATTGTTGATTTCAGATTTACGATTCTTGTTTCTTGTTGTTTCTTGTTTCATAGCAAAATCCTATCTCCTACTCTATACTTTTTGTTCTATTCTCACTGCTCAATACTCAATACTCATTACTGAATACTCTACTTTCCATTTTAATCAGATAAAAACCAATCGATTATTTACGAAAATATAATTATTTTATTAAATCTTTTACAGTTATTTATCCATTTACAAACGTATACAAACATAAATAAACGCAAGCAAATACTTATCTACCAACTAAATTTGAAGTGCGTCTGCATCTTTGCCCTGTCGATTTGTTCGATGCTGTTTTGGAAAATCTAGAGCGGTTTTGTTTAACCTGTCTGCCGATAAAGCAGGCCTTTAAAATTTTTAATCATGAATAATTTAAGAAATCACGTACAGTTAATGGGAAGATTAGGTCAGGATCCTGAAATCATCAATTTGGACTCCGGAAAGAAATTGGCCAAATTTAGTTTAGCCACTAATGAATACTACACCAACGCCAAAGGTGAAAAAGTAGAAAACACAGACTGGCATAACATCGTTGTCTGGGGTAAAACCGCTGAAGTTGTAGAAAATTATGTCACTAAGGGCCGTGAGGTTATCATAGGCGGTAAACTTACAAACCGTTCTTACGAAACCAAAGAAGGGAATAAACGCTATATCACCGAAGTGGTTTGCAGTAATTTGGTATTGCCGCAGAAGTAAGGATTATCCTTTTATTTATAAAACTGGTCGCAGATATAGTATGAAATTTTCTGAGGCCAGTTTTTTTTATACTTGTTTAAAATGAAAAGCTATTAAACCCAAGCTTTTAGTAAATTTGCAATTCTAAACATTGTAAACACAAAAGTATGTTAGAGGTTAAGCATATAAGAACCCATAGAGAAGCTTATGAAAAGGCTTTGAAAAAAAGAAATTTTGAAGCTAAAGCGATTTTTGATAAAGTTATTGAAGCTGATGAAAAAAGACGTTCTACACAGACAGAACTCGATGAGACATTAGCCAAATCCAACAGCATTTCCAAACAAATTGGAATGTTGTTCAAAAGCGGACAAAAAGAGGAAGCAAACAAACTTAAATCACAGACCGGAGAATTAAAAACTAAGAGTAGGGAATTATCTGAACTACAGGATGGCTTGGTTAATGAGCTTAACCAATTGCTTTACCAAATTCCTAATGTTCCTCACGATACCGTGCCCTCCGGAATGACCGAAGATGACAATGAAGAAATCTATGCAGAAGGCGATATCCCGACTTTGAGCGATAATGCTCTTCCACACTGGGAGCTGGCCAAGAAATACGACATCATCGATTTTGAGCTGGGCAACAAAATTACCGGTGCCGGTTTTCCCGTATATAAAGGCAAAGGCGCAAAACTACAGCGCGCCTTAATTCAATATTTTCTGGATAAAAATACACAGGCGGGTTATAATGAAGTTCAGGTGCCTTTGGTCGTCAATGAAGCTTCAGGATTTGGTACCGGGCAATTGCCCGACAAAGAAGGACAGATGTATCACGTTGGTGAAGATGATTTATACCTTATTCCTACAGCCGAAGTCCCCATAACCAACATATACCGTGATGACATGTTGGAGGAGTCTCAGCTTCCCATTCAGCTTACGGGATATACGCCTTGTTTTAGACGAGAAGCCGGAAGTTACGGCGCCGATGTGAGAGGACTTAACCGTCTGCATCAATTCGATAAAGTTGAAATCGTCAACCTGGTCAAACCCGAGCAGTCTTACGATATCTTAGAAGAAATGCTGGAACATGTGAAAGGTATTCTTCAGGACTTAGGTCTGCCGTTTAGAATCCTGAGATTATGCGGTGGAGATCTTGGATTCACCTCTGCCCTAACCTTTGATTTTGAAGTCTTCTCTACAGCACAAGATCGCTGGCTCGAAATTTCTTCGGTGTCTAATTTTGAAACTTTTCAGTCGAATCGATTAAAAATCAGGTATAAAGACAAGCACAAAAAGAAACATCTCATCCATACCTTAAACGGAAGTTCTTTGGCTTTACCACGTGTCATTGCCGGTTTGCTCGAAAATTATCAAACCCCGGAGGGCATCAAAATACCGAAAGTAATAGTGCCTTACACGGGTTTTGAAATGATTGATTAAATCGAGAAAAGATCTCAAACTTGATTGAAAAAGAAAATGTCAAGCTGAACGCCCACCTGACGGACGGACAGGCAGTCGAAGCCCAATATAATTTTAGCTAAATGCTCAAAATAGCTTTTGATGATATTTACAAACATCCTCTTCCGGAAGGACATCGCTTTCCCATGGAAAAGTATGATTTGTTACCCCGTCAGCTAATGTATGAAGGCACCTGCGAGGATGATAATTTCTTTGCCCCACAAATCAATTTGGAAAATGAAAAATACATTCTCCTGGCTCACGACAAAGATTATGTCAAAAACTTATACCAATGCGATATCGAACCCCGAAAAGCCAGAAAAATAGGTTTTCCGCTGTCTCCTATGCTGGTTGAACGTGAGCGCATCATCACCAATGGAACGATAAAAGCCTGTGATTACGCTTTAGATTATGGGATTGCCATGAACATTGCCGGAGGCACACATCACGCCTATCGTCACAGAGGTGAAGCGTTTTGTATGCTGAATGACCAAGCGATTGGTGCTCATTATTTACTGAAGAACAAGTTGGCCAAATCTATTTTAATCGTAGATTTAGATGTGCATCAAGGCAATGGCACGGCTGATATTTTTCAAAACAATGACAACGTATTCACGTTTTCCATGCACGGCAAAAACAATTACCCGTTTAAAAAAGAGATATCTGATCTCGATATCGAATTAGACGACAATACCGGTGATGGTGAATATCTTAGTATTTTAGACCAAACCCTACCCAAACTCATAGACCAAACCAAACCGGATTTTATATTTTATCTCAGTGGTGTTGACATTGTGAGTACAGATAAACTTGGCAAACTGGGCTGCACTGTAAATGGTTGCAAGTCGAGAGATGAATATGTTTTAAACACCTGTTACACCAAAGGCATTCCCGTAGAAGTCAGTATGGGCGGAGGCTACTCCAAAGACATTAAAATTATCAT
>CAYMXD010000210.1:0-4939 GCA_964394095.1 uncultured Mesohalobacter sp.
ATATCCCCCAGATGATAAGTATCCTCATTCAATTCTTCATCAATATTAAAAGAGTACTTTTTAGGATTAGACAGTACTTCTTTAATGGCTAAAATTCTAAATACATAACGTGCAGTTTCATCGTTAAGCAGCAAATTGTAATACCCCGACTGTTTTTGGCGTTCCATCTGATTTTCTATACTAGACATTCCAACATTATATGATGCCGCAGCCAAAGTCCATGAACCAAATTTTTCTTTGGCTTTCTTTAAATAATTACAGGCAACCTGAGTTGATTTTTCTATGTTATACCTCTCATCAACATTTGAATTGATTTCCATCCCGTATTCTATCCCTGTATATTTCATGATTTGCCAAAACCCGGTTGCACCGGCAGGAGAGACAATGGGGGTTAAGCCACTTTCAGCCACTGCCAGGTATTTAAAATCATCCGGGACACCATTAGCCTTTAGAATAGGTTCAATAATGGGGAAATACTTTTTAGAACGTTTTATCATTAAAATCCCATTAGATTGCCAATAGGTATTCAACAATAGCTCTCTGTCCATTCTTTCATAAATATCCGGTTGATCCAAAGGCACGGGTTCCCCGGCAAAATTCATAGACTTGGGCAATTCAAGCGAAAATACACTGTAGTTCTTTTCAAAGCTTTTTTCTGGATCATTTCCCTCTTTAACTGAATTTTCATCAACAAAAGAATAACCTATTCCTAATAGACATAAAAGTCCAAAAACAAATATGGCTTTATACACATAGTTCGATTTCATTATCATTTTATTTTTTCTGTTTTTAATGTTATGAGTTTGGGTAAATTTTCATTAAACCACTTATACCGGTTCAAAATCATAATATGAGTTCCCCCGGCTATATTTATATAATCTTTGATGTTTTTTGTAGGAAACACCTTATCCTTATCACCGTGAATATGAATAGTTCCAGGAATTGGTTTTTTTTGTTCCCAGCACACCATTTCTTTTACTGCCCAATCTAAATATTCTTTATCACTTACAGACAGGTATTGTTTATAAAGTTTTAAACGTTTTCTTATCAAATTACCTAAAGGCAGTTTTTCTATTTCGGTAATATAGTTTAATAAACCGAATGGCAGATATTTATAAACCCCTGTTTCTCTTGCAAATTGCATATGCTTAGGAATTTCTGAATTCTGCTTTACACTTGAAATAATGATTAATTTTTCATATGAAATCAATTTTGCTATTTCCTGAACTAAAACACCTCCGAAAGATACACCTATCAATACTGGATTTTCATGAGTAATGTATTTCAACATTCTTTGAGCATAATATTGTAAGCTTTCGTCTTTTTGAGGAAGCTGCCAGTTTAACCAGTGTATTTCATACACATCCTTGTCTAATTCAATACGTTCAAAAACAGAAGGATTTGCTGCCATTCCCGGCATCATATAGACATGGTATTTATCTGATAGCGCTTTCAAATCAAGTTTAAAAAAACAGTTTAAATTTTAATTTGTAAATTTACGACATAATCTATGGTTTACATAGCTGTCGATTTGATATTTCATCAATAAATAATTTTTCAGTAATGAAAGCAAAACCATTGGACGTCGTAAAAAATGACTTTTTAAGACAATTTGAAGTCAAGATTAATCACAAAAAATTAATAAGGCTTGAGTATTCTGAACAAGGTAAAAATACATTCCTCACACATCTATACGAAGACCCTTCTGAAGTAAATACTGCTTTCAAAGAACAATTCATAAGACAAGTCTTAGAATTACTCATAAAAGAAGAGCGATATGTTGTCCCTACCTGCCCTAAAGTAGCTTCTTTTTTCAAAAAAAATAGAGCTGAATTTAAACATCTTTTACCTGCAGGAATTAATTTGTAGCTTCTAACACAGGCTCAAGAACCCTAGCCCTTACAATCCCATCTGAATCAATAAAGTCTAGTTTAACTTTCTTTAAGGTGTTAACAAAGAAAGGATTCCAAGGAAGCTTAACTTTGACGTAGTTTTCTGTAAACCCATGAATGTAGCCTTCTTTATTTTGATCTTCAAATAACACAGTTTTTGTTTTGCCTAGCTGACTTTCATAAAATGCTCTTCTTTTTTTTGCTGATAAACCTCTTAGCATTTTACTTCTTTTTTTTCTAATTGATTTTGGTACAACATTGCTCATAGCAGCAGCTTCTGTGTTATCACGTTCAGAATATGTGAATACGTGAAGATAAGAAATGTCCAAAGCATTAAGAAATTCATAGGTTTCGAGAAAACGTTCATCGGTTTCTCCGGGAAATCCAACTATAACATCAACACCAATACATGCATCCGGCATGGTAGATTTAATTCTTTCAACTCTATCGACATATAACTCTCTCCTATAGCGCCTTTTCATTTTCCTGAGCAAATCATTACTGCCACTCTGTAGTGGTATATGAAAATGCGGTACAAAATGCTGACTAGAAGACACAAAGTCTATGGTCTTATCTTTAAGTAGATTGGGTTCTATAGATGATATTCTTAAGCGTTTTATTCCTTCTACTTGATCAAGAGCTTTCACTAAATCTAAAAAAGTATGCTTATGCTTTTTGTTACCAAATTCACCTTTTCCGTAATCACCAATATTTACTCCGGTTAAAACTATTTCTTTAATACCTTCTTCAGAAATATCTTTAGCATTCTTTAAGACGTTTTCTAAGCTATCTGATCTTGAAATGCCTCTTGCCAATGGAATAGTACAATACGTACATTTATAGTCGCATCCATCTTGGACTTTAAGAAATGCACGAGTTCTGTCCCCAATCGAATAAGAACCGACATAAAAATCTGCTTCATTAATTTCACAGGAATGCACTTCACCAAAATCATTTTTAGACAAATCTTGAATGTAATCTGTGACTTTAAATTTTTCTGTGGCACCAAGCACTAAATCAACGCCATCTACTGCTGCAAGCTCTTCTGGTTTGAGCTGTGCGTAGCAGCCAATTCCAATTATAAAAGCATCCGGGTTATGGTCTAAAGCTTTCTTTACAATAGTTTTAAAACGTTTATCGGCATTTTCGGTGACACTACAGGTATTTATGACATAAATCTGTGCTTTATCATCAAACTCTACACGCTGATAGCCATTATCCTGAAATTGTCTTGCGATAGTTGAAGTTTCAGAAAAATTGAGTTTACAGCCTAATGTATAAAATGCAACGTTATTGGTCATATTAAAAAACTATATAGGTACTAGTTTGTTGAATATTAATTATATTCGATTCATAATTTATGCAAATATATCAACAATAAACGTCTTGATAAAATTGAAAACCTTAAGATTACTGATTTACACGCTACCGCTAATAATTCTAATCAACTTATCATGTAAACCTGATGTAGATCAAGACAGGTCCAATCTTGTTTTTAGGTATAACGAGCATTCAGATATAACTTCTTTAGACCCGGCTTTTGCAAGAGATCAAAGAAACATCTGGGCTGTACATCAAATGTATAACACACTTGTAAGTTTAGATAATGAATTAAAAATACAACCAGAAATAGCTAAATCCTGGGAAATTAGTGAAAATGGTAAGGAGTATATATTTAAGCTAAGAAATGATGTTCATTTTCATAGGAGTGAAATATTTGGAAAAAACAGCAAACATCTCCTAAATGCAAATGATGTAAAATTCAGTTTAAAAAGACTTACTGACAGAACACTAGCTTCTCCGGGTTCATGGATAATGAAAGAAGTTGACAGCATACAAGTTATTGATGATTATACATTGAAAATCGTATTAAAGAAAAACTTTCCAGCTTTTTTAGGAATTTTGAGCATGAAGTATTGCTCTGTTATACCTGAAGAAGTAAATACAGGAAAAATTAATTTCAGAACACATCCTATTGGTACCGGTCCTTTTAGGTTTAAAAGGTGGATTCCCCAAGAGAAGTTAGTCTTTAGGAAAAATGATGATTATTTTGAAAAAGACAGTTCAGGGCAGCAACTCCCCTATCTTGAAGCTATTGCTATCACATTTTTACCTGATAAGCAAAGTGAGTTTATGCAATTCATCCAAGGTAACTTAGATTTTATGAGTGGTTTGGATGCGTCATACAAAGATGAATTATTGAATGCTGAAGGTCGACTTAAAGATCGGTATAAGAATAGAATTGACATTGACAAATCTCCTTATCTCAATACTGAATACATAGGATTTTACCTTGGAGATAATAGTTTGGAAATCAATAACACAAACCTTCGTAAAGCTTTAAATTATGGGTTTGACAGACGTAAAATGATCAAATATCTAAGAAATGGCATCGGTATACCGGCAGAAAATGGTTTTATCCCTAAAGGACTTCCTGGTTTTCAGGATATTGAAGGCTATTCTTATCAACCTGAAAAATCAAAAAAACTACTACGGGAATACGTTGAAACCACAGGCAATAAAAATCCTGAAATTACCATAACTACAAATCCATCTTATCTAGATTTGATTGGTTTTATTCAATCTGAATTGAAGAATATAGGGATTAAAGTCAATATAGACGTTTTACCACCTTCTACTTTAAGGCAGCAAAGGTCTTCAGGACAATTAGAAGCCTTTAGAGCAAGTTGGATTGCCGATTATCCTGATGCTCAAAATTATTTAAGCTTATTTTATTCTGAAAATAAAAGCCCAAACGGCCCTAACTATACACACTTTGAATCTAAACTCTATGACAGTCTTTATAATTTAGCACTTACGGAAGTTGATGATAATCGTAGAATAGCTTTATATAAAAAACTAGATTCCCTAATAATTGATAATGCAGCTATTATCCCTTTATTTTATGATGAAGTTGTACGCTTCAAACAAAATAATATTAAAGGTTTAGGAATTAATCCTACAAACTTATTGGATCTTAAAAAGGTAAAGAAGAATTAAGACTAATTGAAATTTATATCCTTAAAGTCATCTCATTTTTCCGGGGC
>CAYMXD010000211.1:0-4933 GCA_964394095.1 uncultured Mesohalobacter sp.
TATGAAACCGGTTATGGAATGGTTGGCAGTTGCAAGTTTTATAATTTTAATACTATAAATTCGTGCGCTATAATCTAAAAATCAATAATTTTATGAAACAATTAAACTTGACTAGATTCACGTTTATTTTATTTTTATTGTTATCGGTGTCTATTTTTTCACAGGAAAAAAGAACAATAAGCGGTAGTGTTGTCGATGAAAAAGACATTCCGCTGCCAGGCGCTAATGTTATCATCAAAAACACAGATCCTCCCAAAGGAACAACAACAGATTTTGATGGTAACTTTACTCTAGAAGTAGAAGCTCAAGATAAAAAGATTGTAGTGTCTTATTTGGGTTATCAGAAGAAAACAATATCAATTGTAGGGAAAGATGAATTTAACATACAACTTCAACCTGGTAATCAATTAGATGAAGTCATTGTGACCGCTTTAGACATAAAGCGTGATGAGAAATCTCTTGGTTATGCAGTGCAAAGCCTTGACTCTAAAGATGTAAGTGATGTAAAAGTCACCAATATCTCTAATAAATTGCAAGGTAAAGTAGCAGGTGTTTTTGTAAATTCTTCAGGAAATGGTCCTACGGCATCCGCTAATGTTACTATTAGAGGTCAAACTTCATTAACCGGAAATAGCCAGGCACTATACGTTGTAAATGGTATTCCGATTACAAACGGGCTTTTCTCTCCTGGTGATGGATTAAATGGGTCTACTACGATTGACTTTGGTAACTCTTCTCAGGTTGTTAACCCGGATGATATTCAAAGTATTTCTGTATTAAAAGGACCAGCAGCTGCCGCCTTATATGGATCAAGAGCAGCAAATGGTGTTATCCTAATTACAACCAAAAGAGGTTCCGATAAAGAGGAAGGTTGGGATATGGAATGGAATGTCCAAACCGTTGCAAAAGAATTGTTGAGAAAACCAAATTTTCAAAATGAATATGGTCATGGTGGCTATGGGTTTTACAGTTACCTTTCCGGTGACATTTACACAGCCTCTGGTGGTGTAAATTACTATGATGCTTTTGGTGAGAATTGGGGGCCTAGAATGGATGGTCAATTGATAAAGCAATTTGACTCTAATGGAGAACCCGTTCCATTTACCCCAGCAGAAGACAATTACGACAATTTCTTTGATACTGGTTTTTTAGTATCCAATAATATTGCTGTAAGCAATAATTCTGAAGATGGTGATTTTAGATTGTCTTACACCTACCTGGATGACAATGATATTGTTCCTAATGCAGGACTGACAAGAAATACACTTTTTGCTAGTGTAGGAAAAGAACTATTTGACGATAAAGTAAAAGCCAGAGTGAATTTGTTTAATATAAGAACATCATCAGATAATATTCCTAATGGAGGTTATGATGAAAGTAATTCCCTGATGTACGGTTGGTTATGGTATCCTAGACAAGTGGGAATAGATGACTTAAGGCAAGTTTGGCGTGATGGTCAGGTTGGCGAACAACAACGTTATGTAGAAGAACTTTGGGTAAATAATCCTTGGTTGGTAGCCAATGAAAATACAAATACACACCAAGAAAGCAGAATAATAGGTAATGCAACTGTAAGCTACGATTATAACGATAAACTAAGCGTTAGAGGTAGATATGGTATTGATATAAAAGACGAACAAAGACAATTTAGAAGAGCAACTTCTACCAAAGCCATTCCAGGTCAGTTTGGTAGTTATAGGGAAGATGAAATTTCTTTCAGTGAAATCAATACAGAGTTAATTGTTTCTTATTCAGACATGGATAGAGAGAAGAAATTTAATTATGATTTTAAAATAGGTGGTAATATGATGAAGCAGAAAAGTAATATTTTAAGTGCTTCTAATAATCAGCTACTCCTGCCTTCTCTCTATACGTTAACCAATAACAGAGCTGAGGTACAAGTTGAAAATCCTCAAGCTGAAAAAAATGTAAATAGTATTTTTGCATTCGCTAGTTTAAGTTGGGACGATTGGATTTATTTAGATGCTACGGCTCGTAATGATTGGTCTAGTACACTTCCACAAGATAATAATTCTTATTTTTATCCGTCCTTTTCTCTTAGTACAATTATCTCTGAACAATTAGATTTAAGTGATACGGTTTTAGATTTTATAAAAGTAAGAGCAGCCTGGGCACAGGTAGGTTCTGACACAAATCCTTATTTATTGTCCAGAACTTATAATCCACAGCCCTTGTTTGGTGACACTCCTGCGTTTACCAACAACTCATTTGCTGCTAATCCTAATTTAAAACCAGAACGTACCACGTCTTTTGAAATAGGGACAGACCTTCGATTTTTCAAAAATAAATTAAAGTTTGACTTTACGTACTATAACATGTTAAGTAGTGATCAAATTATATTTTTACCAAGAGCAACAAGTAGTGGTAAACAAACTCAACTGGTAAATGCCGGAGAAATAAGAAGTGAAGGTATTGAACTTCAAATTGATGTCACTCCAATTGAAACAGCAGATTTTTCTTGGAATTCAGTAATTAATTTAGGAGCCAATGAAGCCATTGTGGAGTCTCTGCCAGATGGTGTTCAAGACAGTTATCCTATTGTTGCAGATGTATTCCCAGGAGATGAAGGTTCAAGAAACCTAGAATTGGTTGCTGTTGAAGGTGAAAAACTTGGTCAACTAAGAGGACTTGGCTTTCAAAGAGATGCCAATGGCAATATTATCCATGAAAATGGAATACCACAATTAACTGATGAAAAAGTACTTGCGGGCTCTTATCAACCAGACGCCAGAATTGGATGGCAAAATACGTTTAGATATAAAAACTTCAGTTTTGGCTTCCTATTCGATAGTCAAATCGGTGGTAAGATTTATTCTCGTGGTCATGCCTTATTTGCCACAGCTGGTACAATTACCAATGAAGACGATCCAAATTTAAATCTGTCTACCCTTCAAGGTAGAGCTGAATACAACATATCATACAATTCAGCAGGTGAACCGGTTTACTCTCTAAGATCAGGAACTGGTCAGGGTGTTGTAGGCCCCGGAGTTAATGCAGATGGTTCACCAAACACCACAGCTGTAGCACCCAGAGATTACTTCTATGCCTATTATGGAAACGGATTTAATAGAGATAATATTGAAGCTGCAACCTACGATGCAGATTGGATAAAACTTAGACAGGTAATGCTATCGTATAATCTCCCTTCAGAATTTTGTGAAAACCATGGTTTAGATAGTGTTCAAGTCTCACTGGTTGGAAGAAACTTATTATTGATAACAGATGTTCCAACAGTTGATCCTGAAACATTTTCAATTAGAGGTGGAACTTTCGTCAATGGTTTTGCTAGTAACCCACTACCATCGACAAGTACATTTGGTTTAGCCTTAAACGTCAAACTTTAAAATGAAATTTATGAAATTTACTATAAAAACAATATTTGCATTTATATTAATTGCAAATTTGGGTTGTGATGATAATTTTGAAAATGTCAATACCAATCCCAATCAACCAGAAGATGTTCCTTCTGAAGTATTAATTACTAATGCCACAAGAAGCAGCATGAACTCTATGATCACAGAATCTTTTCTTTTGGCCAATAACATAGCTCAAACTACAGCAAAAACATTAAGGACTGAAGTTGATGACTATAATTGGAATGCTTTTTCAACTTTATGGCTAGATCAGTATATTGCGCTTACAGATTTTGTTGATGCCGAAAATATAGCAATGGAAAGTGAACAATCGGCCAATCAGGGTGCCAGTATTGTGATGCAGTCCTGGATATTTTACACCCTGACAATGGCTTATGGAGACATTCCATACACAGAAGCTATAGCAGGCTTAAATAGTGATAACTTTACCCCTGCATACGATACTCAACAGGCTGTATTAGACGGTGAAAGCGGTATATTAGCTAGATTAGATGAAGCTATCGCACTTCTTCAACAGACTAATCAAGATGTAGAAGGCGATTTAATTTATGATGGAAATACTTCCCAATGGATAAAACTTGCCAATGTTTTAAAGCTAAGAACTCTGTTGCATTTAAGCAATAAAAGAGATGTTTCTGCAGAAATGCAAAACATTGTAAACAACAGTATGTTATTTGAAAACAACGCTGATAATGCAGTTTTAAACTATTTGAGTTCATTCCCTAACGATTTTCCTTTATTTCCTTTGAAACAGGGAGATTTTGATGCAGTAGTGATCTCAGAGTCAGTTTTAGCAAGTTTTCAAAACTATAATGATCCAAGGTTAGGTTCATATGCCAGACCAGATAATGTTACAGATTTAGAAACATTTGATAGTCCGGATGCTGAATATACCGGCGCTGAAAATGGAAGTGAAACTGGAGGTTGTAATAAAGGTGGTTCACGTTTAGGTGCCCGCTATTATGATTATCCCGGACACCCCGTTGGTATTGTACGAGCCAACGGCATTATTTCTACCTATTCTGAACAGGAACTCATCATTGCAGAAGCGATTCAGAAGGGTCTGCTTAATGGTAGTGCAGAAGCACATTACAGAAATGGTATTGAAGCCTCTATGGTTTATTATGATGTAGATGTAGCTAGTTTTGGCTGGAGTTCCTTTGATGATTTTTACGATAATTCTGGTGTATCTGATAATATAACATTAGAAAAAATCTGGGAACAGAAATGGATAGCTACTTTCTTTCACGGCATTGAACCATTCTTTGACATTAGACGTATGGTTTATGAAGCAAATAGCCAAAATGGTTTTGACGTATCTGCATTATCTTTTCTCAACGTACCATGTGCTAATCAAAACAATGGTGCTATGCCTGTACGTTTTTTGTACCCAGGTGATGAAGAAAGCTTAAATTCAGAAAATTATAACATTGCTGTGGAAGCGTTGGGTGGAAATACTAAAAATGCTACACCTTGGCTTTTTGAATAAAGATCTGAAATTTTAAAGGTCTGTAGATGAAAGGAACTTTGCTGTTCTA
>CAYMXD010000212.1:0-4931 GCA_964394095.1 uncultured Mesohalobacter sp.
GGTTTCGTGAATATCTCTTTTGAAAACAAAGGAAAACGCCAAGCTTATGATATCTGCCCGGCCAATAAAGTGCTGAACATTTATGCTGAAAAATGTGGCTTTACTTATGATGATAAAGGCAAAATTGCGGCTAAAGGACGATGCCATCAGGAACTTTTAGCAGAATTAAATGCGTTGAATTTCTACACCAAAAAACCACCGAAATCATTAGGTATAGAATGGTTAGAAAAAGAAATGCTACCGGTAATTGAAGCCTACGAAATTTCAAATCAAGATATTTTAAATACCTTAACACATCATATCGCTTATCAAATTTCAAAATGTTTAAACATTAAATCAGCCAAAACTCTTATAACCGGTGGCGGTGTTTATCACAAGTATTTAATTGAATGCCTAAAAAAATACTCACCAGATATAAAACTTCACATTCCAAGTCCAGAGATCATTGAATACAAGGAAGCTTTAATTTTTGGCTTATTAGGTGTGTTGAAATATCGTGGAGACATCAACGTGTTAAGTTCAGTAACAGGGGCAAAACATGACCATAGCTCGGGTAAAGTATTTAAGATTTAAGATTTAATGCTGAACTTTAAAGAATTTCAGTCATCAAACCCCGGTCGCTTAAACTTAGATAGTAATGGAAATTTTTGATTGATTTTTGTTTGCAGTTGGTCTAATTGAATAAGAATATCAACTATTGCACCGTTCTCATCATCTAGAATTTCATGTAGACTCTGCCAGGCTTTCATAGAATTTTTTATCCCAATCATGGCGATTTTTGCCGACATGTGATGCATGTTTTGAATCTCGTCTTCAAACGCAGGATTATGAGGATAGTTTCTTATAGCAGAAGTTAATTTTATCTGGATTTGAAATTTATACCAGTTTATGATATTCACGGCTTCTTCTAAAATCCGTAAGGCTTTATCGCTTTGATCCAAATTTACACCCATATCTATATTTTTGAGATATGTAATGTTTTCTTCTTTTAAATAATTATTGCCCTGAAACCATTGGTCAACTTGCTCAATGTAGGTTTTAGTTAGATTGACTAAAGGATGGTGTTGAGAATTTATAAACTCATCTTGCTCTTTTTGAAATGTTTCCTCATCAATTTCAATATTATCTAAATCTATATTTTTCTCTTTAGCAATTTTATGAAGTAGTTTAAAAGTTTCTTCAAGATTTTTAGAAACAATTTCCAAAAAATCGTCATGGTCTTTTAGCTCTCGGGATTGTTTTTTTTCATCAAAAAATAATCTACATCGATTTGTGAAATTACAGCGTTCGCACCATCTGTCACAATAATTATAAATTCCGGGTATAAACTTTTCGTTTTCCATATCAAGATGAATTTATTTTAATAAATATAAATAAAATTAAGCATTTTCATTCAGATAATTTTAAAAATTTAGCTGATCATATGAGACGTAACTTACAGTCATAAGTTATATTTGTAGAATTTTTAGATTTAAAATTCAACCTATGAAAGACCTCCTTAAGACCTACGAAAATAAAGATCCTGAAATAGTTTTTCACTGGAATGACCCCGAAACCGAAGCCGAAGGCTGGACGGTAATCAATTCCTTACGTGGTGGTGCAGCCGGTGGTGGTACCAGAATGCGAGAGGGACTCGACAGAAACGAAGTGGTTTCTTTGGCCAAAACCATGGAAGTGAAATTTACAGTCTCGGGGCCTAAAATTGGTGGGGCTAAATCTGGTATTAATTTTAACCCAAACGATCCTAGAAAACGCGGTGTTTTAGAACGCTGGTATAAAGCGGTTTCACCTTTATTAAAACAATATTACGGTACAGGCGGCGACTTGAATGTCGACGAAATACATGAAGTTATTCCCATCACCGAACAATGTGGGGTTTGGCATCCACAAGAGGGTGTATTTTCAGGGCATTTTCAACCCACAGAAGCCGATAAAATCAATCGTATTGGTCAGTTAAGACATGGTGTGATAAAGGTTTTAGAAAACGCAGATTATTCTCCGGACTTAAGTCAGAAATATACCGTTGCCGATATGATTACGGGCTATGGTGTGGCAGAAGCTGTAAAATATTATTATGATATTTATGGCGGTAACCTTGGAGGTAAACGCGCTATCATTCAAGGTTTTGGCAATGTGGGCTCATCAGCAGCTTTTTATTTGTCTAAAATGGGAGTTAAAATTGTGGGGATCATAGACCGTACAGGTGGTTTGATTAATACAGACGGCTTTGAATACGAGGACATCAAATCCTTATTTTTAAATAAAGACGGCAACACGCTCTATGCTAAAAACATGATGTCTTTTGAGGAAATCAATGAAAAAATCTGGGAAACACCTGCAGAAATATTTGCCCCATGTGCTGCTTCAAGATTGGTATCGCAATCGCAAATTGACAGTTTAATTAAAAGTGGCTTAGAGGTGATTTCATCCGGAGCCAACGTGCCTTTTGCAGACAAAGAAATTTTCTTCGGCTCCATCATGGAAGATACCGATTCACGGGTAAGTTTAATTCCGGATTTTATTGCCAATTGCGGCATGGCTAGGGTCTTTGCCTATTTTATGGAAAGAAAAGTTCAAATGACAGACGAAGCGATTTTTAACGACACCTCTATTACGATTAGAAATGCAATACAAAATACTTATAATCACAACGATTCCAAGTTCAACATTAGTCGAACAGCATTCGAAATCGCCTTAAACGAACTACTCTAGCTAATGTTAACGATACTTATTGTCATTTTTGTAATTGGTTATGTTTCAATTACGCTTGAACACAAGATTCATTTAGACAAGGCTGTACCTGCACTACTTATGGCCACTTTAATGTGGGCTATTTTGGCCTTAGGCTTTAATGAAGGGTGGGTCTCTGTCATCAATAAATACGGCGATGTATTTAATGTGTTAAATCCCGAAAGCAATCCTGCAGAAGAGCAATACCAGTTCAAAAAGATTTTGATGCATCACTTTAGTAAAACCGGTGAAATTTTATTCTTCTTGATTGGTGCCATGACTATTGTTGAAATTATTGACCTTCACCGAGGATTTGGAATCATAAAAAAATATATCAAGGCTAAAAATAAAAAGCACTTACTTTGGACTTTAGGAAGCTTAGCCTTTATATTATCGGCAATTATTGACAACCTTACTGCGATTATCATTCTGGTAGCCCTGTTACGTAAAATTTTAGTGAGAAGAAAGTACCGTATTTGGTATGCCAGCATGATGATTATTGCTGCCAATGCCGGAGGCGCCTGGTCTCCCATTGGCGATGTCACGACCACGATGCTTTGGATAGGCGATAAAGTGAGTGCTTTAGGTCTTACAGAATATGTCGTTATACCCTCGATTGTGTGTTTTATTATTCCTTTTTTTATTGCTGCCAGGCTAAAGCCCTTCAAAGGTTATGCTATGCGTAAAGAAATGGTCATAGATGTAGAATCAGAACGGCTTTTGAGCAGTAGAACTATATTACTTGTTGGCTTGGGGGGTATTGCATTTGTACCTGTTTTTAAGGTGATTACAGGTTTGCCTCCTTATTTAGGAATGATGTTTAGTCTGGCCGTTGTGTGGTTGGTTTCAGAATATGTCAAGCCTGAAAAAAATATTACCCAAAAGGATAAGCACCGGTATTCTACCCATAAAGCCTTATCTAAAATTGAATTTTCCAGTATTCTTTTTTTCCTAGGTATTCTAATGGCAGTAGGCGCTCTTGAAAGTTTTGTCATAGGGGAAATTGATGGTAGTGCTGTAGGAGCGCTCAGGTACGCTGCGGAGTCCCTCTCCAATACCATTCCTTCTATGGACGTGGTCATCATACTTTTAGGGATGTTGTCTTCTGTTCTGGACAATGTCCCGTTGGTAGCAGCATCAATGGGGATGTACGATTATCCTTCCGATAGTCCAATCTGGCATTTTATTGCGTATTCGGCCGGTACAGGCGGGAGTTTACTGGTAATTGGCTCAGCTGCAGGCGTGGCAGCCATGGGAATGGAAAAAATAGATTTTATTTGGTATTTAAAAAAAGTGACCTGGCTGGCTTTTGTTGGATTTATTTCAGGTTGTGGTGTATTTGTTTTCATTGAAAAGTTTTTTTATTAAAATATAATACTCCCGCAGATTACGCGGATTAACGCTGATTTATACTCTTACTCTTAATAACTTTCTGCGAAATCTGCGCCATCTGCGGGCAAAAAAACCTCCCGCTGATTACGCTGATATTCGCTGATTTATACTCTTACTCTTATAAAAATTCTGCGAAAATCTGCGAAATCTGCGGGCTAAAATCTCCCGCTGAATACGCTGATAACTGCTGATTTATACTCTTACTCTCAAAAAATATTCTGCGAAAATCTGCGCCATCTGCGGGCTTTTCATAAACCGTTTACTTTTCTAAAAATCCCATCTAAAATATTTTCTTCATTAAAGTTTACCAAAATACCGAGTTTTTTATTTGAAATCTTTAAATAGGTAAGTAACTGTTTATGATGTACATTATGCAACAACTCAACAGATTTTAGTTCTATGATTACTTTATTTTCAACTAAAAGATCGAGTCTAAACCCTACATCTAATTTTGTTCCTTTGTAATAAACGGGTAAAGGCACTTCTCTTCTAACTTTTAAATCATTTTCTTTGAGTTCTAAAAACAGTGCAGAAATGTATACAGACTCTAACAAACCGGGACCAAGTTGGTTATAGACTTCAAAAATGCAACCTCTTATAATATATGAAATATCATTTTCAGTCATTATTTGATTTTTTATCTATAAAAATAATACATCTGCTAAAATATTCGACATCTACGGGTAAGAAATATCTCCCACTGTTTACGCTGATAATCGTTGATTTATACTCTTACTCTTAAAAATATTCTGCGAAATCTGCGAAATCTGCGGGCTAAAATCTCCCGCTGAATACGCTGATAACTGCTG
>CAYMXD010000213.1:0-4929 GCA_964394095.1 uncultured Mesohalobacter sp.
AAAGCAAACATCTAAAATTTGGTTTTATTTTGGGGAAAGTAAAGGATAAGCATATTTCTTAATTACCTCAACTTTTCAACTTGCTACTTTCCAAACTTGTAACTTTCCACCTCATATATTTCCCGTACCTTTGCAAAAAATTTGAAAAATGAAAGCGGATAAATCTAAAGGCAAAGGACGAGGAGCTGCAAAACCGCAGAAGAAGGCGTCTAAGATCGATAAGCAAATTAAAGATCCTAAAGCGGGAATGCGCCTTAACAAATATATTGCAAACGCCGGAATTTGTTCGCGTCGTGAAGCTGATATTTTTATCGAGGCGGGGAGTGTGACTGTAAATGGCAAACCCGTCACAGAAATGGGATTTAAAGTTAAGCTTGAGGATGAAGTTAAATTTGATGGCCGCAGCATAAATCCTAACCCCAAAGAATATTATTTAATCAATAAACCACAGGGGTTTCACACCTCAGGTAAAATAGAACATCAAAATAAGACAGCACTAAACCTTCTGCGTAAAGTGAGTGATGCAAAATTGGAGCCCATTGGCCGTTTGGAAAACTCAGCCTGTGGCTTGATCTTGTATACCAACGACGGGACATTGGCCAAAAAACTAGGCAATGCCAAAAAAGGCATCAAGCAGGTTTACGAAATTCATTTAAACAAAATTTTTACTGTAGAGGACATGAAGGCACTTAAAGAAGGCGTTCTTATAGGAGGCTATAAAGCTTATGCAGATGATGTCTCTTTTATAGACAACAAATCTCACCATCACATCGGCTTAGAAATTAGCAGTATGCGTGCCAATATTGTCCCCAAACTGATGACAAAACTGGGGTATGAAATTATTAAAATGGATAGAACCGTTTTTGGAAACTTAACCAAATTGAATCTTCCCCGAGGCCACTTTAGAGTATTAACCAAGCAGGAAATCATTAATTTGGGGATGATGTAAGCCCCCAAACCCCCAAAGTGGGCTTTAGACTTTATTTTGTGGGGTAAGATTGCAACTGTATTTTCTTTAGAGCAATACATTAAAACTCTACATTAGAAAAGATTAAGAAATATCCAATTTCTAAACATCTATTATTAGTTATCTTTGCAAAAAATAATAATTGCCCGAAGCTATAGCACATACAGCCCAAATATCATGGATCAGCGAGTTTAAGACTTTAACGAAACATCGCCTGTCTATGAGTGTCGTATTTTCTTCTGTGGCTGGCTATTTTCTCGGAGCCGAGCAGTTTAATGCAGTGACTTTAATATTGCTTACTATTGGCGGATATGCCATGGTTGGCGCATCTAATGCGTTTAATCAAATTATAGAAAAGGATTTGGACGCCTTGATGAAACGCACCCAAAACAGGCCTTTGCCCAGTGGAAGAATGTCTGTAAATTCAGCCTGGGTTACAGCGGTCACACTCACACTGATAGGTCTGGCGCTACTTTACATTATCAACCCAACAACCGCTTTTTTCGGCGGGGTTTCTATTTTTATTTATGTGGCGATTTACACACCTTTAAAAACCAAAACCCCACTTTCTGTTTTTGTTGGGGCCTTTCCGGGGGCGATTCCATTTATGTTAGGCTGGGTGGCCACCTCAGGCAGTTTTGGTATAGAGCCGGGGACCTTGTTTATGATTCAGTTCTTTTGGCAATTTCCGCACTTTTGGGCATTAGGTTGGTGGCTGTACGACGAGTATAAAAGCGGAGGCTTTTTTATGTTACCCACAGGGCAAAGAGATACAGGTACAGCAATCCAAATTATATTATACACCATCTGGACCATTAGCATTTCAATCATTCCCGTTTTTGGAGTTACCGGCGATTTACGATTAACGATGTTTTCAGCCGGAATCGTATTGATTTTAGGATTGGCCATGTTGTTTTTCGCTGTCAAATTATATCAAAAAAGAGACACCAAATCTGCTAAACAACTCATGCTGGCAAGTGTGAGTTATATCACTTTAATACAAATTGTTTACGTAATAGATAAAATATGGAGAGTATGGCTATAGAACAGCGTTCTGAACAAGAAAAACGCGACCGTTCCAAAAAAATGATGCTTTGGTTCGGTATTATAAGTATGGTAATGACTTTTGCCGGACTTACCAGTGCATATATTGTAAGCAGTAAGCGCCCGGACTGGATAAGTGGCTTTGAATTGCCGGAAGTTTTTGGCACCAGTACAATTGTTATAGTTTTAAGCAGTATAAGCTTATTTGCGGCAAAAAAATATTTGAAGGCAGACAACAGAAAAATGACCTCTTTGTTTTTGTTTTTTACCTTTTTACTTGGAGCTACTTTTGTAGGACTTCAAATAAAAGGTTTCGAAACACTCGTTGAAGAAGGCTATTATTTTACCGGACCTACCAGTACAATTAACTCTTCTTACATCTATGTTTTGGTACTTGCGCAGCTCATTCACTTGGCTGCAGGTATAATTGTGCTTATGGTTATTATTTATAATCATTTTAGAAAACGTTACAAAACCGGAAAAATGTTAGGATTTACAATAGGTTCCAGCTTTTGGCACTTTGTAGATGTGTTGTGGTTATTTTTGTTTTTATTTTTAAGTTTCTATAATTAATTATTTTGTTATTTTTGCCTAATTCTTAAAAAACACCTAAAATATGGATAATACAGCTGTTGCAAAAACAGGAACTGAAGGAAGACTTTGGGGCGGCGGTAAAGAGCCTCTCAAAGCGAGCTATGGAAAATTGATGATGTGGTTTTTTATCCTTTCGGATGCCTTGACCTTTTCCGGCTTTCTGGCGGCTTATGGTTTTTCAAGATTTAAGTTCTCAACAGAATGGCCTATCGCCGATGAAGTGTTTAACCACTTCCCGTTTTTACACGGTACAGACGCACCTATGTTCTACGTCGCGCTAATGACTTTTATATTAATTTTCTCCTCCGTAACTATGGTTCTGGCGGTTGATGCAGGTCATCAAATGAAAAAAGATAAAGTCGTAACTTACATGGCCTTAACCATTCTTGGTGGTTTAATCTTTGTTGGCTCACAAGCCTGGGAATGGTCTAATTTCATCAAGGGTGAATACGGTGCTGTGGAATTACGAAGCGGTAAGATTCTTCAGTTTGTAGATGCTAATGGCGACAGGATTGCCCTAGATAAAGTTGCTATGGGTGATTCCGAAGGTGTAAGAGAAAGACAAACAGAAAGCGAAGGCATTTGGTATATGGATGAAAAAGCATTGCCAAGCGTTACGCTCGATCAAGTTAAAACAGGTTTTGCTGCTCAGGAAGATTTGAGGGTGAGAACTATGGAACTTAATGAAGAGGGTGAAAAAACAATTTTAGACAGAGAGACTTCACTAGACTTCCTCAATAACAGGGGTATCGGCATTATTGAAGGGGCAAATATGACTAAAAACGAATACGGTGCACCATTGTTTGCCGACTTCTTTTTCTTTATTACCGGCTTTCACGGGTTTCACGTTTTCTCAGGTGTAGTTATACTTTGTATTATCTTTTTCAATGTTCTTCTTGGAACCTATGAAAAAAGAGGCAGCTACGAAATGGTCGAAAAAGTTGGTCTTTACTGGCACTTTGTCGATTTGGTCTGGGTATTTGTATTCACATTTTTCTATTTGGTTTAATTAAAAAAAAGATTTTTATATGTCTCACGATACAACACATCAACATCACGACTCTAGCGCAGCAAAAAAGCGTATTTGGACTGTTTTCGGGATATTGTCTGTTTTGACCATAGTTGAAGTTATATTTGGTTACATCAGACCTTCATTCTTCGTGGAAACCGAATTTGTAAGCATGTCCATTTTAAATTGGCTATTTATTATTCTTACCATAATAAAAGCTTATTACATAACATGGGCGTTCATGCATATGGAACACGAATCTAAAGGCCTTAGACGCGTTGTTGTATGGACAGGGGTCTTCCTCATCTGCTACCTCATTGCTATTTTATTGATAGAAGGTGCTTATATCGAAGAAGTTTATACCAAAGGATACATTACCTGGGATTTTTAATAAAAAATAATTCGTCTATACACAGCCTAGAGGAATCCGATAAAATGTCATTCCAGTGAAAACTGGAATCTAAATTATATAATATTTTTTGACCTTTTTAGGTCGAAGCTTGCACTTAACTTGATTGAGTATGAAACGATTGAAATACTTCTATGCTCTGCCTCGAAGAAAGTTCGTTTCAAAAAATTATTTAATACGATATTTTATGCCTAAAAATAGGTTAAATCATTGATAAGGCGGTCATTTCAAGATCGCCTTTTTTTATTTTTGCAAAACAATTTTTAAAATAATACCATTGAAATGGCTGTCAAAAAGAAACATTGGGTTTTAAGTATTTTATTCATATTGCCATTATTTGCCTATATGTTTTTTGCAAGTGGCGTCAATAATTTTGCTAAACTGGATACGGTATCAGAAAATGTACTGACTGAAGAAAATTTTAAAGCTGTAATGAAAGATAGTTTAGTCAGTTTCAATAATAAAATAACGATCCTGAGTATTCTGGGTGATGATGTCGAAACCAAAAAAGCTTTTGCTTTCAATCTGAAAGAAAAAATCTACGATCGCTATAAAGAATTCCAAGACCTACAATTTGTGAGTCTTGTCCTTCCTAAGCAAAAAGTTGAAATTGAAAAATTTTTGAACACCCTTAATACCACTTCAGATGACAGCAATTGGTTTTTTGTAGAAATAAACAATCCTCAGCTGACTAACTTATTTGAAAGTCTAGGAAGTGATATTAAACTAGATAGCAAGTTTAGCACCAACCAAGTATTCATAATTGACAAGAATAGAAATTTGAGAGGTCGACTTAAAGATGAAGACGGCAGTATTCGTTATGCTTACGATATGTCTTCTGTAGCAGAGCTAAGCGATGAAATGAATGACGATGTAAAAGTCATTTTAGCTGAATATAGGTTAGCA
>CAYMXD010000214.1:0-1337 GCA_964394095.1 uncultured Mesohalobacter sp.
GTTGGAACAAACTTCAAACTTTAAACCATAAACCTGAAACCAAAAACCTGAAACCAAAAACCTGAAACCTGAAACCTGAAACCAGAAACCAGAAACTTCTAACCTGAAACTTCTAACCTGAAACTTCTAACCTGAAATTAAAAAATCACTTTGCAATATTCACCGCTCGGGTCTCTCTGATTACTGTGACTTTAACCTGTCCGGGATAGGTCATATCGGTTTGAATTTTTTGAGAAATTTCAAAGGATAGCTCCGATGCTTTTTCATCTGGGACTTTTTCGCTTTCTACAATCACGCGCAATTCTCGTCCGGCTTGAATAGCATAGGCTTTTTGAACACCATGGAATCCGAATGCAATATCTTCAAGATCCTTTAAACGTTTTACATAAGAATCTAAGACTTGTCGTCTTGCCCCTGGTCGGGCCCCGCTTATGGCATCACAAACCTGAACAATTGGAGACAATAAAGAGGTCATTTCTATTTCGTCATGATGGGCACCAATAGCATTACAGACTTCTGGTTTTTCCCCGTGCTTTTCTGCCCACTGCATACCGAGTATGGCATGTGGAGTTTCTGTATCTTCAACCGGTACTTTTCCAATATCATGTAGCAGTCCTGCGCGTTTTGCCAGTTTTGTATTAAGGCCTAACTCTGCAGCCATAATGCCACAAAGGTTACTGACTTCTCTGGAATGCTGTAATAGATTTTGACCATAAGACGATCTGTATTTCATTCTACCCACCGCTTTGACCAATTCAGGTTGTAAACCGTGAATGCCTAAGTCGATAACGGTTCGTTTTCCGATTTCTACAATCTCGTCATCGATTTGTTTTTTTGTTTTTCGAACCACATCTTCAATTCGAGCAGGATGTATTCTGCCATCAGTGACCAGTTTATGAAGCGACAATCTTGCAATTTCGCGTCTTACAGAATCAAAACAGGATAGGATAATGGCTTCCGGTGTATCATCAACAATAATTTCTACTCCGGTAGCAGATTCTATAGCCCGAATGTTTCGCCCTTCGCGACCAATTATTCTTCCTTTAATGTCATCGTTTTCAAGGTTAAATACAGATACACAATTGTCTATGGCTTCTTCTGTGCCAATTCTTTGAATAGTATTAATGACTATTTTTTTAGCTTCCTGTTGTGCTGTAAGTTTGGCTTATAAAAAATAAAAACTAACAATTCCATAAGGTAATATTTTGGATTTTAGTTATGTTTTGGGATCAAAGGAAGAAATGTTTCAATACATGGATTTCGAATTAAATCCAGGAACTTATTATCTAGTAGTCTTTCAAGTGGGGGCCGATGAAAAAAAATACATTGATATACCC
>CAYMXD010000214.1:1347-2309 GCA_964394095.1 uncultured Mesohalobacter sp.
TAGCTTCAGATTTGGCTTTTTCTTTAAGTGATTCCATCAGTTGGGCTTTGGCATCATCTGCGCTTAAGCCGCTTATAACTTCAAGCTGTTGTATTTTTCTTTGTAGAATTTTATCTATCTCTTCCTCTTTTTTGAGGATGCGATGTTTGCGTTCTTCTGCGTCTTTTATTTTATCGTTTAATTCCTGCGCTTTTCTTTTGTTTGTAGCTAATTCACTTGAAACTTTAGATTCTTTATCTTTGATGCGTTTTTCTGCATCTGAGATTTTTTTATCTCTTTTAAGAATGACTTCTTCGTGTTCAGCTTTGAGTTCAATAAATTTTTCTTTAGCTTGAAGTATCTTATCTTTTTTAATGCTTTCTGCATCTTTTTGGATACTCTGCGCTTCTTTTTTTGCTTCAGAAATAATTTTTTCTGCTTCTCCCTGTGCGTTTTTAATAGCACCGGAAGAACTATTTTTATCTATTGCTTTAGCGATTACAAAGCCTAGTATTAAAGCTATTACCGCAGCAATTACTATTGGTATTATGTCCATATTTTTCGTTTAGGGTTATAAAAAAAGCCTGTATTAGTTTTTGTTTTGAATTAAACTCCTAGTAAACAGGATTAGGGCTAACAGGCTGATCAAACTTCCGCCTGATGTCAAAAGACATAGCGGCATGTTTTAGCAACCAAAACTCACCATTTTTAATTGTAAAGTGTTGAGTTTATCAAAAAGAAAAACAACTAATACAGGCAGTATTAATATTTTATTTAAAGAACGTCTTATTTATTTTATATAGTTTACCAATTTATCATTTAAATCGATAAGTCTTTGTTCAATTTCATTTTGAGTGTCCACTTCATCTATTTGTAGTTGTTCAATTTTAGAAGCAAACTGCAGTGCGCTCATGGCGAGTACATCTTGCTTATCACGCACAGCATAATTGTCTTCATAATGCTTAATAATCTTATTAATCTTT
>CAYMXD010000214.1:2319-4928 GCA_964394095.1 uncultured Mesohalobacter sp.
CTTTTGAGCTGCTAGCCTCAAACCCTCTTCTTGCTTAGGGAAAACTGTCATAGGATAGACTCTGTCTGCTATGGATACTTTAATTTTGAGTTTTTCCTTCATGCTTAAGCTATTCTGACAACTGAACAATACAACTATCTACTTCTCTTATTAATCGATTTATTTTGAGTTTGGTTTCTCGTTTATAATCTTTACTGCCTAATATAGCATTTGCTGTTTTGAGTTGTTCATTTTCAGTCAGTAAACGTTCTATTTGCTTTTCCTGATTTTTATTTTTTTCCTCAAGCTCAGCTATTTCATGATGTCTTTTACCTAAGTCTTGCTTTAGGTTTTTGCACTTTTGAAAGAGCTTAAAAGCATTACTTTCTAGACGTTTAACAACTTCTAATGTTTGACCCATTACAGTTTTCTATAATCAACAAATTTAGCTTTTTAATTTAAAAAAACCATATAAATGTTTAATAAATCTAATTCATCAAGGTTGATGAAGAATATTCTTTTTCAATTCAAGGCATTATATAATTTTTTTGATTATTTTAATTATCAGATATTTACACCGTATCTATAAAACTTTTTTCAGTTCTATTAAATACGGCTAGCCCTAACAAGAACACCAGAATAGAAAATCCTAAAGCATAAGAAAAGCCCGACCACGAAAAACTGCCCGTATTGATGGTCATGTATCTAAACCCTTCAATAATCTGAGCCAAAGGATTATATTTCATCACCCAAAAGTAGTCGCCGAGCTTGGCTTCAGCTTCGCTCATTTTATAGGGCACTGCAGAGATATACATCAATAACTGCACCCCGAATGTGAGTAATTGGGTTAAATCTCTGTATTTGGTTGTGAATGCAGAAATAATCATCCCTAAACCTAAACCTGACAAGGCCATCATTATAACATATATAGGAAAAAACACTACATTAAAATTTGGTGTGATTTCAACACCCTGAATAATAAAGTATAAATAAAACCCTATAAAAATTAATAACTGAATACCAAATTTCAGAAGACTGGATAAGGTTATGGAAATCGGCATGATAACTCTTGGAAAATAAACTTTACCAAAAAGATTCTGGTTTTTTGTAAAGGTATTGGATGTAGCGGTTAAGCATTCTTTAAAATAATTCCAAGCCGTTATGCCAGACATTTGAAACAAAATCCCGGGAACAACACCAGTATCGAAATTAGCAAGATTATTAAATATTAAAGTGAATATAACAGCTGTAAAAAGCGGTTGAATTAAAAACCATAACGGCCCTAAAATGGTTTGTTTATAAACGGTAACTATATCGCGTTTTACAAACAACACCAACAAATCTCTGTATCTCCAAATCTCCTTAAAATTAAATTCTAACAAGGACTTTTTTGGACTTATTTCATAAAGCCAATCTTTGTTTTGATCTATATTACCCTTAAAATCCATAATAGATTTAACTAAAATAATCGGCTAGTCTGCTCCATAAGCTATTACTTTTCTCTTTTTTAAGATAGCCTTTACCATAGGTCCCATAACCATAGCCATAACCATAATTATATCCATATCGTTGTTTTGCTCTGTAGTAATTAAACACCAAATTTACATTATGGATTTCACCTTTTTCAATTTTAGTATTAATTAAACCTAGCATTCCTTTTTTGGTGTAGTGTTGACGTATAAGATATATAGTGGCATCCGCATAATTAATTATGTTTAAAGCATCTGATACAAGACCGATTGGTGGTGTATCTAAAATGATAAAATCATAATCTTGTTTTAATTTTTGCATAAAATTATCCATTTGTTCGCCAATGAGTAATTCTGACGGATTGGGCGGAATAGTTCCTGAAGTTATAATGTCTAAATTTGTGTAAGATGAAGATTGAATCAATTCCGAGTATGGTAGATTTCCTGAAATAAAATTTGAAATTCCTTTTTCTTTGTCAATATCAAAAGTTTTATGAATCTTCGGCCTTCTTAGATCTAAACCTAGCAAAACTGTCTTTTTCCCACTAAGAGCTAATACAGATGCCATATTAATTGCTGTAAACGTCTTGCCTTCTCCGCTCACAGATGACGTTACCAAAATTGTTTTAGACCCTTCTATATTTTTATTTCTAAAGACAAATTGAAGACTTGTTCTAATGTTCCTAAAACTTTCTGAAATTAGGGAACTAGGTTGTTCTAATATAGCTTTGTCTCCTCTCTTGGATTTTCCTACAACACCTATCAAAGGGATTTGTGTAAGCCTTTCAATATCCTCTGGAGTATTAATCTTATTATCTAACAATACAATGAAGAAGATGTAAATTAAGGGTAAACCTAAACCAAAAATAATGGCCATAACGTAGTTCAACTTGTTGTTAGGTCCAATTTTTCCACCACCCACATCTTTAGCTTCATCTATAATGACAATATCACTCACGTTTGAAGCTTTGATGAGCTTGGCTTCATTTCGTTTAGCCAAAAACAGATCATAAGTCTGTTGACTAATATCAAATCGCCTTTCAATTTTGAGTAAACCCTGCTGATTGGCAGGAAGTTCTCGTACATCGCTTTCGACCTCTCTTATTTCAGTTTTGACATCTTTAATATCTTTAAAAAGATTCCGCTTAGAAGACTCTATAT
>CAYMXD010000215.1:0-4893 GCA_964394095.1 uncultured Mesohalobacter sp.
TGAGTAATACATCTAAAGAGTTTGATGACATTATAGAAAAATGTCGTTCTCTGTTTTCCAAAAAAATGTCTGACTATGGCAGTGCGTGGCGAATATTGAGGCTGCCCTCTCTTACCGATCAGATTTTTATAAAGGCTCAGCGTATAAGAAGTTTGCAGGATGGCAAAGTTCAAAAGGTTGCGGATAATATTGAAGGGGAATTTATAGGCATTATCAATTATTCTGTGATGGCACTCATTCAGGTTGAAAAAGGTGTCGCTCAACAACCCGATCTTAATGTTAATGACGCAGTTGAATTATACGATAGTATGGTTCAAAAGACTAAAGACCTGATGGAAAACAAAAATCACGACTACGGCGAAGCTTGGCGAGAGATGCGCGTGAGTTCGCTTACAGATCTTATTTTACAGAAGTTACTTAGGGTTAAACAAATTGAAGACAACAAAGGAAAAACAGAAGTAAGCGAAGGCGTAGAAGCCAACTATCAGGACATGTTGAATTACGCTGTTTTTGCCCTCATACTAATGTCTCACAAATAGAATTATTATCATGAAAATATTATATCAAATAGCAAGAGTTTTTGTCGGTGTATTATTCATTTTTAGTGGATATGTAAAACTTGTAGATCCACTGGGATTTTCCTATAAACTTGAAGAATACTTCAGTCCCGGCGTATTAGAATTAGAATTTCTTGTGCCTTTTGCCTTGCCCATTGCAGTTTTTGTAGTCATCTACGAATTACTGCTTGGCGTGACCTTACTCACTGGCTATGCCCCAAAATTTACCCGTTGGAGCTTACTACTCATGATCATCTTTTTTACGTTTTTAACCTTTTATTCTGCTTATTTCAACAAAGTTACAGACTGTGGTTGCTTTGGTGACGCCATTCCTCTAGACCCCTGGCAGTCGTTTTATAAAGACATTATTTTGCTTGTTCTTATCCTGTTTATTTTCTTTAAACACGAATACTTGAAACCTTTATTTTCAAAATCAGTTGGGTTTGTAATTTTTCTGATCGCCTTTCTGGTGAGTGGCTATTTAAGTTATTACGGATTGAATCATCTGCCAATAGTTGATTTTAGACCTTATCACGAAGGCGCCGATATACCTGCTTCTATGACGGTTCCTAAAGATGCCCCAAAAGCAGTTTACAACTATCACTGGAAATTTAAAATTAATGGTGAAGAAAAAGTAATTACAACACAAGGCAGTTACCCGGAAGTAGAGGGTGAACTCATCACCTACGACACTGAACTTGTAGATGAAGGCTACATCCCACCAATTCATGATTTTGCGCTTGAAAAAAACGGCGAAGACTATACTGATGAATTAATGGCTGAAGAAAAACTACTGATGATTGCCGCCTATAACCTCTCTAAAAGTAAAATTGAAGCCTGGAAAAACATATTACCCGCCATTGAAAAGGCTGAAAAATCAGGCTATAAAGTTATCATTCTGACTTCATCCGGAGAGAAAGCCCAAAAGGGTTTAAAAGAAGAACTTCAACGAGAACTGGATTTTTATTTTGCTGATGAAACTGCTATTAAAACCATTGTCAGGTCTAATCCGGGATTATTAAAATTGGACAATGGAGTCATTCAACAAAAAGTGCACTGGCACGATGTTAAAGAATTGTCTTTTTGATTGGGTTTTTCTCTTTAGCTTAACAATCTTGAAGGAATACCTTAACATTATAAGGTCTTAATTTGATTTATTATAAACTTTAAATCAAAAAAAATGAAAAAATTAGCAGTCATTTTATTAATTGTTGTTGCTGGGAATTTTGCTCAAGCCCAAAAGTCAAACTTAGGAGTGAGCCTAGGTTTACCTATTTCTGAAGCGGGAGATTTCTATGAATATACATCAATTATTGAGTATAATTTATTATGGGAGATTTCCGAGTCAATAGATATTGGTGGCGGTATAGGTTTTTTTCACACTTCTGGTCCAAGTTTGACTAGACAAACTGGTCCTAACAGTATAGCAAGCATAGATGTTGACAATATATTTTTCCCTTTAACATTTAATGCCAGGTATCATTTTGCAAAGCGATTTACGTTGGGCTTAGATGTGGGTTATGCCTTTAGTTTAAATGATTTTAGAAATGAAAGTGTTGATGGAGGATTCTACTTTGCTCCCAAGTTACAGTATGGCATAAACGACAAATTATCACTCATGCTGGGGTTAAGATCAATAAATGTAAACGATCCAAGCATAAGAAATAGTTTTGATAATTATGATAGTGGGTTAGAATTTATTAATAATATTACATTTGGTATAGAGATTAAATTGTAAATATAACTAATGCAAAAACTTCAAGGATATAACAATATTCTTGAAGTTGTTTTTACCTAACTCCAAATAAAGTCCCAGTTTTGATATACCTTAAATAAAAAGAGGCCTAAATAGATAACGGAGATTAAAACTTTCATAAAAGTTCCTGCCAAAAACCCAATAAAAGAACCAACAGCAGATTTAAACGCGTGTTTGGAATTACTTTGGGCATTAAAAATAATTTCTCCAAAAAAAGCCCCTAGAAAAGGACCAATCAAAAAGCCAAGTGGTGGAAAAAATAAACCAGCAATCAGTCCAATTGTAGACCCATACATTCCTGCTTTGCTTCCCCCAAAATATTTGGTACCAACAATAGGAATTACATAATCCATGGCAAATATTAAAAGTGCTATACCTAAAGTCACACCTAAAAAGGTGTAGTCCACAGCAATACTTGGAATCAAGTACAACAGCAGTAAACCTATCCAACTGATAGGCGGCCCGGGTAAAACCGGCAATATACTCCCTATTACACCAACAAGGCAGCATATAAAACCTACTATAATTAAAAAAGTCTCCAGCAAAATCTTGAAATCTAATAGGCAAAAATAGATAAAATTATACAAGAATTTGATTTTAAAAATGTTGGTTCATAAATTAATTTCAAACTAAATACTTAGTTTAACTAAGATTTTAGTTATATTTGAAAAAAAGAGATAATGAGATTTGTATTGACTGTATTTTTATTGGTAATAGGTTACAATTCTATTGCCCAGACCTTAATTGATTATTACGAACTTGGAGAATATTCTAAAGCCATTGAATCGTTTAAAAACATTGATACTCCATCAGCTGAAGATCAACTCATTTTGGCAAAAGTGTATTGTGCCAAGGGTATGACCTTAGACTGCATGGATACTTATCAAAAAGCATTAAGCAATGCAGAATCCGGTAGTTTATTAAAATCAAAATTTCAATATGCTAAAATTCTTCAAACCCAGCGGAAGTATAAAGAGGCAGATAGCCTCTACTCCAACTTACTTAATATAATGCCGGAACATGCAGAAATTTTATACCAAAAAGGAAAGATTGCAGATAAGTTAGGAAAAATGGCCTACCATCAATATTTTTTAGAAGCATTATTGTACGACCCTAAACACATCAAAGCGGCTCATGACGCCAGCCGGTATTTTATGGACGTCGATAATTTAAAGATGGCTAAAACCATTTGCTTGAAATCTTTGGATTTAGTTCCACAAACACCAAGACTGCTTAATTTACTGGCGCAAATACACTATCGTCAGGAAGAATGGCAAACCAGCCTGAGCTACATCAAAGCTTTAGAGGACCTAAAGCCGGATTTACCTAAATTTATCTATGACATCAAAGGCAATATTTATCTAAAATTAGGGCAACAGCAAGAAGCTTTAAATGCTTTTAAGATAGCTTTTCAGAAAGATAGTAAAGATTACCAAATCTGTTTAAAGATTGCTGAATTATACATTTATTTAGACGACCCCCTTAAAGCAGGGAGATACCTTTCACTTTACAATAGAATGCGAGATACTTCGATGTGGGAATACAACTTTCTGAGTGGTAAAATGTTTATGCAGCAAAAAAAATATATGACGGCCTTTTATCAATTTGAAAAAGCCTACAGAGAAAACTCTAATCACGAGGCTTCACTGTATTATCGTGCCGTAGCCGCCGATAATTTTATGGAAGACAAATCTAAAGCTCTAGATTATTATACCAATTATATTGAAACTTTTGAGGATGAAAAAGATACCAGATTTATAAAAATAGCCTTAAGACGCGAAACGGAAATCCGTCGAGAGTTGTTTATGAAAGAATGATGCTACCAATTAAGCACTAATCTTCCATCGCTTCAACCAGATCATCAGTAATTTCAAGCGTATGGTAAACATTTTGCACATCGTCGTCTTCTTCAAACCTTTCAATCAAGTCCATGATTTTTTTGGCGTCTCCTAATGGCAACTCATTGGTATTTAAAGGAATACGCTGTAGCTCCGCATTTTTGGGTTCAATATTTAAATTTTCAAGACATTCATTCATCAATCCAAAATCTGAAAATTCGGTATAAACGATAAAAACATCATCATTGTCTTCAATTTCGATGGCACCGCCTTCAATAAGTTCAAGCTCTAATTCTTCTTTGCTTTGTTCTACTTTATCTTTTTCGATTATAAATACACCTTTACGTTCAAATAAAAATTCGAGAGAGCCATTGGTTCCTAAACTGCCTCCACCTTTCGAAAAAATTGACCGTACGCTGGCCACTGTCCTGTTGGTGTTATCGGTTCTACATTCTACAAAAATGGCGATACCGTGTGGGCCATAGCCTTCAAAAGTGACCAGTTCATAGTTATCGGCATCGGCACCACTGGCTTTTTTTATCGCCCGTTGAATGGTGTCTTTTGGCATGTTAACACCTTTGGCGTTAGCTATGGCGTTTCTTAATGTGGGGTTGGTTTCGGGATCCGGACTGCCGCCGTCTTTTATAGCTACTGTAATTTCTTTGATTGCTCGGGTAAATTCTTTTGCACGTCTTTTATCTTGAGCGCCTTTTCGGTGTTTAATGTTTGCCCATTTACTGTG
>CAYMXD010000216.1:0-250 GCA_964394095.1 uncultured Mesohalobacter sp.
TGCACTGAAAGGACTAATGGCGTCGCTAAGCCTGCCAAAACCAATGAAACTTCTTCAAAGCGCTGCCAGTCTTTGGCTTTTCCACTCCAGCCAAATGATAAAATACCGTATATTTTCTTTTGAAAAGGTAATTTTGCTCGGTCACGTATCATGGCAAAATCCGGCAGTAAACCTGTGTACCAAAACACTAATGATACGGAGAGATATGTCGATATTGCGAATACATCCCATAACAGTGGAGAATTAAAAT
>CAYMXD010000216.1:260-4888 GCA_964394095.1 uncultured Mesohalobacter sp.
TTCGTGAATGGTGAAATTCCTCGTAGAGCAAAGGATAGATATGTCGATATCGCAAATACATCCCACAATAGTGGAGAGTTAAAATTCACCCAGAGTGAAACAAATAGGTTTGGTATGGGGAGTACCCAATAAGCTAGCCAAGGTCTTCCCATGTGAATAATAGGAAAAAGACCGGCCTGAACAACGGCAAAAATTGTCATGGCTTCTGCAGAACGGTTAACCGCCATACGCCAGCGTTGTCTGAATAGTAAGAGCACGGCAGAAATCAGTGTTCCAGCGTGACCAATACCAACCCACCAAACAAAGTTGGTGATATCCCAAGCCCACTCAATCGTGTTATTGAGACCCCAAACCCCTATACCGGTAGATACCGTGTATATAATACAACCTAATCCCCATAAAAACGCTACTAGGGCAATTGAAAAAACAATCCACCACATTTTATTAGCTCTACCTTCTATGGGTCTAGCTATGTCTACTGTGACGTCGTGGTATGTTTTGTTCCCTGTTACAAGCGGTTTTCTAATGGGAGCTTCGTAATGAGACATAATCTATTCTAATTAAATTATTTAAACTTTTTCTGTATTGGTTACTTTAGTCTGATAGAACACATTAGGCTCTACACCTAAGTAGCCTAATAAATAAAACTTTCTATCGTCATTTAGTTTTTCGTAAATCACACTCGACTTATCATTCTTATCGCCGAAAGTTAAGGCTCCACTATCACAGGCGTTTGTACAAGCCGTCTGGAATTCTTCATCTTTCACCGGTCTGCCTTCTCGTTTAGCATCAAGTATAGCTTTTTGCGTCATTTGAATACACATAGAGCATTTCTCCATAACCCCTCTTGAACGAACCGTCACATCTGGATTAAGTACCATTCTACCCAAATCATTATTCATGTGGTAATCAAATTCGTCATTTTTATTATATCGGAACCAGTTGAAACGTCTTACCTTGTATGGACAGTTATTACCACAATAACGTGTACCTATACAACGGTTATAAGTCATTTGGTTTTGACCTTGACGACCGTGACCAATAGCTCCAACCGGACAAACAGTCTCACATGGTGCATGATTACAGTGCTGACACATCACAGGCTGAAATGCCACCTGAGGATTGTCAAATGATTCTACTTCTACACTTCTATGATGATCTAAAGTGCCATCATCTTCATAGCGCTGTTGTTCTTCTTCAAAGGTATCCTCAGCCGAATAATAGCGATCTATTCTCAACCAGTGCATGTTTCTGCTTCGTCTTACTTCGTCTTTACCAACAACCGGCACATTGTTTTCTGAATGACAAGCAATAACACATGCTCCACATCCTGTGCAGCTATTTAAATCTATGGATAAATTGAAGTGATGACCTATTGAACGGTCGAACTCCTGCCATAAATCAACTTTTGGAGAATCGAATGGATACTCAACGTGATCTTTTGAAAATTGAGGCGTTGGATTCCACTCTTCTTTGTCTTTGTTAACGAAATCAGCAAGCGTAGTTTCTACAATTATATCTTTTCTACCTGCCATGGTGTTTTGAAGCTGTAAACTGGCAAATTCGTGATTGCCGGATACTTTTTCTATACTAACCCCCTGATGATTATTGAAATTCTGATATAAAGGATAAGCGTTTACACCTACTTTCATTTCGTCCTGAAGTCCTTCTACCTGGCCGTATCCAAGCGCGAGTCCAATTGAACCCGGCGCCTGACCAGGCTGAACCATGACAGGTACATTTTTTAAAGTTGTCTTTCCAAGACTAATATTGACTAAGTCACCGTCTATAGAACCATTTGAAGTTACTCTGTTTTCTATACCTAGTTTGTCAGCATCTATTTTTGAGATGGTTAAATAGTTATCCCATGTATTTCTAGTAATGGGATCAGGAAATTCCTGCAACCAAGGATTGTTAGCTTCTTTGCCATCACCCATGGCAATTTTGGTGTAAAGTGTTAATTCAAAGTCGCCATTCATGTTTTGTTGAGACAATGAATTGGCCATTTGACTCGCAGATACAGAAGCCATCTCAACTTCAGGCGCTACAGAGTTGTCGTTTTTCACTTCAAAGACCCCGTCGTGTAATGCAACATTCCAAGATAAACCGCCTGAATATTCTTTAAAACTATCTTTTAAATAATCGTAGTATTTTTGATCACTACCTGTCCATTTCAGTAAACAATCCTGAAATTGTCTGGTATTGAATAATTTTTGAATTGTAGGCTGAGCCAACGCATAATCATATTTTGTCATCTGAACGTCGCCCCAAGATTCTAAGTAGTGTGGTGTTGCTGCAACATATTTAGACAGCATTGCTGTTTTGTGCTTTTTCATAGAAAAGCTGATTGTACAATCGACCTTTTTAAGACCTGAAATAAATTTATCAGCATTTGGTAACGCATAGGCCGGATCTGTACCACAAGAAATAAGCGCACCGACCTTACCAGAATTCATATCGTTTAGCAGGCTCATAACGTCGTTGTCATTACCCTGTCTAACTAATCTGAAATTGTCAACATCAAGTATTTCAGAACCTAAAGCTTCATTGATTTGTAAGGCTAAAAACTGAGCAGCTTTATCTTGAATACCTGTCACAAATATGGCTTTACTTCCAGCTTTTTTAAGATGTTTTGCGGCCTGAGTTGCGGCTTTTTTATGTTTATCTTCAAGTTTTGTTGAAACAGAATTGCCCGTTACTTGCTTATAAATCTCCAAAAGAAGTTGTCTTTGAACACTTGGTTTTGCTAGATACCTTTCGTCTGCATTTGCACCACTTGTTGTAAGGTTAGCCTCAAATTGGATATGTTTAGACATTTTTCCGTTTTGTGGTACACGACTTTGAGCATAATCTGCATCAAAACCACCACCTTGCCAGTCGCCTAAAATATCAGCTCCAACAGAAACTATTGCTTCTGCTTTTGAAAAATGATAATTAGGTAAGGCACGTGTGCCATATTTAGCCTGAAAAGCTTCTAAAGCTGAATGTTCTGAAACAGCATCGTAAGTCACATGTTTTGCGGTTGGATATTTGGCTTTAAATTCTTCAATCAGTTTGGCCGTACTCGGACTAGCAAAAGTCTGTGTTAAGAACACAATAGACTTGTTTCCTACTGAATCTAAATCTTTTTGAACAGCGTCATCAAAAGTTTTCCAAGTCACATCTGCACCATCAATAAGGGGGTTTTGCACGCGCTTAGTATCATATAAAGAAAGTACCGAAGCATGAACTCTAGCTCCTGAAGCTGCTTTAGCTTTTGACTTGTCGTTCCATTCTATTTTGATGGGTCTCCCTTCTCTCGCTTTAACTAAGACACTAGAAAAGTCAAAACCATCAGACATGGTTGTAGCGTAATATTCGGCTACACCCGGTACAATACGTTCCGGCTGAAATACATAAGGAATAGATTTAATAACCGGTCCTTCACAGGCTGCTAAAGTTGCCGCGGCTGTACTAAAACCAACATACTTGAGAAAATCTCTTCGGCTGGTTCCTGAATCATCAGCATTTTCTTCTTCTCTTAATTCAGCTTTACTGGGCAAATCCTCAGTAAATTCTTTCTTTTGAATGGCCTCGATTACAGAGCTATTTCCATTGAGCTCTTCGGGGTTTTTCCAATATTTTTTATTTGAAGACATATAAGACTATTCTGAAATTAATTAATAATGACATTTACCACATTCGATACCACCCATATCGGCTGCTGTAAATTCTTCTACATTATATTTTTTTGATAATTCTTCGTGAATTTTTGTGTAGTAACCATTGTCTTTAACTTTAACATTGGTTTCTCGATGACAATTGATACACCAACCCATAGTAAGCGGTGCATGTTGATACATAATTTCCATTTCTTCAACCGGACCGTGACACTCTTGACATTCTATCTGCCCAACAGTAACGTGTTGAGAGTGGTTAAAGTAAGCTAGGTCAGGTAAATTATGAATTCTTACCCATTTTACTGGTTTTGTATCACCAGTGTAAGATTGTGTGGTTTTATCCCAGCCAACAGCTTCGTAAAGTTTTGCAATTTCTGCGTTGTAATCTACATTAAATTCTTCTTTACCTTTAGCTTGAGTTTCATCTGCAACTTCTGCGATTTGTTTGTGACAATTCATACATACATTAAGAGATGGAATCCCGGAGTGCTTAGATACTCTTGCAGAAGAGTGACAATATTTACATTCTATTTTACTTTCACCGGCGTGAATTCTATGTGAATAATGTATAGGTTGTAGAGGCTCGTATCCCTGCTCTACTCCAACCTGCATTAAATAACCGTATCCAAACCATGCCGTTCCTAAAAGAAAAACAATAGCAGTTACTAAAATTAAAAATCCGTTTTCAGCATAGGCTTTCCATAGAGGCTTCCCTTTAGGACTTTCTTCTCTAAGTTTTACGCCGTTAGCTTCAGCAAATCGGTTAAGTGTTTTATTTACTAAATATAGAGTTATAACTAAAAGAAGCAGAACAAAAGACAGAATAGCAAGGATTAGATCTGTAGAAACATCACTTCCACTTCCTCCTCCACCTGCACTAGCAACTTTATCATCATCTCTTTTAGTTGGCTCAGATTTAGGTTGTTCTACATAAGCTAAAATATTATCAATATCCTGATTGCTTAGCTG
>CAYMXD010000217.1:0-4868 GCA_964394095.1 uncultured Mesohalobacter sp.
AAACTAGCAAAGGTTTACACCAAACCAGCAATTGTTAAAGATGCAGAGCTAATTATTTTATCAGTAAAACCTCAAGATGTTGCCGGTTTGTTTAGTGAAATCAAATTTTATATTAATAAAAATCAAATCATTTTGAGCATTATGGCCGGGATAACCATACAAAGGATAAAAGACGGTCTCGAGGTAACCAAAGTGATTCGTGCCATGCCCAATTTACCGTCGCAAATCGGGGTAGGAATGACCGCTTTTACATCAACTGAAGCCGTTTCCAAAAACGAAGAACAATGGATTCAGAACCTTTTGCAAACCACAGGAAAGGCTATCTATGTTGATAATGAACAATTGATAAATGCAGTCACCGCCATTTCAGGCTCCGGTCCGGCTTATGTCTATTATGTTATGGATGCTATGATGCGGGCCGCTGAAGAGATAGGCTTATCCGGTTCTGTAGCCGAGTTGCTGGTAGAACAGACCTTTACAGGTGCTCTGGATTTACTCAAATTGAATACAGACAGCTGCCAGGCTTGGATAGATAAAGTGAGTTCAAAAGGCGGAACCACCGAGGCAGCTATCAACACTTTTAATACCCATCATCTGGATAAGTCTATTATTGAAGGTGCAAAAGAGGCTTTTAAGAGGGCAGAGGACTTGGGGAAGTAGAAGGCTTGTTTATTTCAAAATAAAAGTATTGACTTAGGCACTTACTTCTTACAAGGAAAAATATTTTCGAAATAATACTAATATCAAATAAAATTCACATTATCAACGTGTTAACCTGTATTTTCGGGTACGGATTAGCTTTACCACAGACCTGTCTGGCCGGCAAAGGCAGGGAACTACAAAGTAGGCACAGAGGCTCACAAAGATGGAATATATTTTTATGTAATTGAATATCAGCATATAAATGTATTAGTTAAACGCCTAAGTCAAATTATTGATTTTACAAGCAATGGATTGACCCGGAACGGGTCATATGTTTATAGTAAATACGACCTCATGCGACTTACGACCCCGAAGGGTGTCGAATAATTTTTTGAATTTAAGTTTACTTTTGAGCGGAAAAATAGGTGAATCGGTATGAAACTGGTATTATTTTGTAAGCTTAGTAAACTTCAAATATCTAAAAATTTGACTTTACTTTGGGGAATCTAAAGGATAAGCATATAAATGTATTCGTTACACAGCTAAGTCACCTTTTTTAATAAGAAGCTTTAAATAAATAAATGAACTATTATTTAAACCACCCCGAATACTTGACGTAATTATGAGCAATCCGGTCGATTTCACCTGATGTTAACTCCGGACTGATGTCTTTGATTTTTCTGGCAGGCACACCGGCGTAAATACTACCAGATTCTACCACTGTGTTTTGTGTAACTACAGCTCCGGCAGCGATGATACTATTGGAATGAATCTCACAATTGTCCATCACAATACTGCCCATACCTATCAATACATTATCGTGAATGGTACAGCCGTGAACTATGGCATTATGGCCAATCGAAACCTTATTCCCAATGTTTGTTGGATGTTTTTGGTAGGTGCAATGAATCACAGCGCCATCCTGAACATTAACTTTGTTGCCCATTTTAATGTAGTGTACATCACCACGAATGACAGCATTAAACCACACACTGCATTGTTTCCCCATACTGACGTCACCAACGATGCTAGCATTTTCAGCGATAAAACAATCGGAGGGGATTTGTGGTGCTTTGTTGTTTACTGAACGGATTACTGGCATTTTTAATAGTTTAAATCTTATGAGTTACTATTTTCGCTTTTATTTGATAATTAATTGATAAAATCTTTTTTCAGCTATTAGACAAATTTAACCTATTTACAAAATTATGTAATTGAATAAAAAACAAAACACTTGTCAACCAACGATGAAATGAAATTAAAAAATTCTGAAATCTAAAATCGTCAGCCTTTTTCGAAATTCAATTATTTGGTACAATATTTCTATTTGATTCAATTCCTAATCAATAAGTTTATATGACTTGGAATAGGGTTCACAATCATTTACGGTCTACCCTCTAAGGTCTACCCTCTACCAGCTAAAAACTACTCATACCGATGAATCTTTGCACCGATGGCTTTCAGTCTTTCATCTATATTTTCGTAACCGCGATCAATTTGTTCTATATTGTGAATGGTTGAGGTGCCTTTGGCCGATAATGCAGCGATGAGTAGTGAAATACCTGCCCGAATATCAGGGCTTGTCATTGTTGTGGCTTTGAGTTGAGATTTAAAATCATGCCCAATGACTGTAGCTCGGTGAGGATCGCATAAAATGATTTTTGCTCCCATATCTATCAGTTTATCGACAAAAAACAATCGGCTTTCAAACATTTTTTGGTGAATAAGTACACTGCCTCTGGCCTGTGTAGCCACAACAAGCATAACACTTAATAAATCGGGTGTAAAACCCGGCCATGGCGCATCAGAAATGTTCATGATAGACCCATCAATAAAACTTTGTACCTCATACCCCTTTTTATGCTCAGGGATATAAATGTCATCGTCTTTTCTTTCAATCTTAATCCCCAGTTTAGCAAATGTCGCAGGGATTAAACCCAGGTTATTCCAGCTTACATTTTTTATAGTAATCTCGCTTTTGGTCATAGCAGCCAGACCAATCCAGGAGCCGATTTCTATCATATCTGGTAAAATTCTATGAGAACATCCTTGAAGCTTTTCAATACCAGTTATTTTTAGGAAGTTCGAACTAATTCCTTCAATTTTGGCTCCCATGCTATTTAGCATTCTGCAGAGTTGCTGAATGTAGGGCTCACAAGCGGCATTGTATATTTGAGTTTCACCTTCAGCAAACACGGCTGCCATAATGATATTGGCTGTTCCGGTTACGGAGGCTTCTTCAAGCAGCATCTTAGTTCCCGTTAGGCCTTTTGGTGCTTCTACACCATAAAAACGTTCTTCTCGGTTGTAACGAAATTTGGCACCGAGTTTTATAAAACCATCAAAATGAGTATCTAGTCTTCTTCTTCCGATTTTATCACCACCGGGTCTTGGGATATAGCCTTTACCAAATCTTCCTAAAAGTGGTCCAATTATCATAATAGAGCCTCTTAAGCTACTACCTTCTTTTTTGAACTGCTCGCTTTCAAGATAATCCAGGTTAAGTTCATCGCTTTTAAAGCTAAAATGGCCTTTACCCAGCTTTTGTATTTTAACGCCCAAGTTCTCTAAAATATTTATGAGTTTATTGACGTCTCTAATATCAGGAATATTACTGATATCTACTTTTTCTGGAGTCATAAGTACAGCACAAAGAATTTGTAAGGCTTCGTTTTTTGCGCCTTGTGGTGTTATCTCACCTTTGAGTTGATGACCACCTTCTATGACAAATGCACTCATTTTCTGGAACGTTTACGACTCTTATTTCTATAGTTTTTCTTGTATTTTTTCTTGGAGTGACTTTTTACAAGGTCTGAAGCTTCACTAAGCGTTTCATCATCTGTCTTTAGGGTCAATTTACCGTCACTCAATTCTTTAAGATGTTTAAAAATCACAGTGTCTTTAACTGAATCTCTATTCCAGTTTAAAAAACACTTTTTCATGTGATTTGCAATATTGTATACCAAAGCTTCTTTCAGTTTGCCATCTTCAACCTTTATAGCCTCATCAATCATAAGACTAATATTGTTGCCATAAAATCTATATTTTGGATGATTTTGAGGATATTCTAAAGGTTCTGGCTTTTTGAATATTTCTTCTTTATCAGGCACAGGGTATGGAGAGTCTATATCGAGCTTGAAATCACTTATTATGAATAATTGATCCCATAGTTTTTGTTGAAAATCGTTGGCATCTCTATGGTTAGAATTCATATTGCCCATCACGCTAACTATGGTGTGAGCTATTTGGGTTCTCTTATTTTTGTCTTTTTCTTCTAAACAGTGTTCTACCATTTTTTGAACATGTCTTCCATATTCTGGTATAACGAGTTTGTTTCTGTCTGAATTGTATTCTAAATGTTCTGTCAAAATGGAAATATTAAGGGTGCAATTTAAAAAAATAACTGAACTTTATAAGGAAATTACACCTTCTATTTGATATCCAACCAACTTATATTTCTGAATTACAGATTCTGGTGATTTCATGGTTAATCGAATTGATACACTGGTGTATTTTCCTTTGGAAGACTTTTTGGTTTTTATTACAGCGCCGGTGTGGTTAAAAAATTTAGAAATCTTATCTATTTTTTCCTGGTCTGTAGGTAATATAAATTTGAAAATATATTCACTGGGCCATTCAGAAGTTTCTTCTAAACGTTGCTCTAGTTTTTTATAAAATTCTTCAGATTTAGAATTCAAAATGTCTTTTTATGCAAATATAAACCTATATTTTTTTAAAAAAAGACCAATATGAATAATTATAATTAATTTGCAATTTAAGAATTATCATAAAGTTATAGAATGAAAGAAAAGCCTAAAATAGTTTTGTTTATAGGTGCGCCATCAACTGGAAAAACTTCAGTTCTAAATTATTTGATTGATCTAGGTTATAATTGTTATGAAGAAATTTCAAGACAGGTTGTTCAGGACGCAAGAAAAGAAGGGTATGAGCATTTATTTAAGCATAAGCCACTCTTGTTTAGTGAAAAACTTTTAAAAGGACGAAAAAGACAATTTAATAAAGCTATACATGCTAATGCAAAATTTGTTTTTATAGATAGGGGTCTTCCGGATATCACAGCTTACTTGGATATGGTAAATGTTCACTATCCTGATGAGTTTAATCGGGCAAACCTGAATTATAAATACAATTATGTATTTTGGTTTCCAGTCTGGCCAAAGATCCATATTTCTGACGATGAACGCTATGAAGACTTAGAATTGTCT
>CAYMXD010000218.1:0-4799 GCA_964394095.1 uncultured Mesohalobacter sp.
CTATGAGATTAAAAGTTGAAGTTGAAAATAGAGGGAATCATGCGGTTAAGCATATTAAGAAAATAACTTTAATACAATAATTTGATTAATGTTCTGATATTGAAATACATGTATAAATTCATTTATTGTTGAAATTGAAAATTGAATCTACTTTAAATAAAGTATTTAAAATTTTTACCGCAAGGAAGGCAAAGTTTTTCGCAAGCTTCGCCAAGAGTTTAGTATGAGTTAATAAAACTTTATCACTTAATTCCTTAATGTTTTTAAACTATTTGTAGCATCTTTAATAATACACTTTTTTTAATAATCTGTTTTTATTTTTTAATCAAACAACTTTTCAACCTAAAACTTTCACACTTGCAACATATAACACCACATGAGCGGGTTTTTTGCTGCGCTTAAACTTTCTTAAAATTTAATCGTTTGTTTAAAAATCTATTTCAATAAAATTTAATTTATTTGCTAAAAACTTAAACAAATGAAAGCAGGAATCAGCTATTTGGCATACGATATCCCAAAGATTTATTTAGATATTGAAGAATTTTCAGAAAATAGAGGGATTGATGCAGAAAAGTTAAAAAAAGGGCTGGGTATTTATAAAATGTCAATTTGTGATACGCACGAAGATACCGCGACAATGGCGGGTAACGCTTTACTTAAGCTCATTCAACAAAATAACATCAACCCCAAAGAGGTTAATCGAATCTATTTAGGCACAGAATCTGCTTTAGACAGCTCGAAACCCACCGCGACTTATGCAGTGGATATGGTGGAGCAGCAACTCGGCGAGCGGGTGTTTAAACACACCGATGTTGTAGATATGACCTTTGCCTGTATCGGTGCGGTTGATGTGTTGCAGAATGCATTGGATTATGTTCGCGTAAATCCGTCGCACAAAGCTGTAGTTATTGCTTCAGACTTTGCCAAGTACGATTTAGAGTCGCCCGGTGAGTATACACAAGGCGCCGGTGCTGTGGCGATGCTGATTGAAAGTGAGCCAAAACTTATGAAGATTGAGCCTATTTTTGGCGTAGGTTACAAAAGTGAACACGATTTTTTCAAGCCCCGACGACTTTACCCTGTAAATGAAGAAACCAAAGCTTATACTACAGATAGTACCCTGCAGGTCTACCGCGAAGAGCCGGTGTTTGATGGGCAGTTTTCCAATACCTGTTATCAAGACCGTATTCGTGAAGCTTATTTTCATTTTAAAAATCAAAAAGGCACTCAAGGCAAACTCCACGACACTTGGTCGGGTTTAATTTTTCACCTGCCTTATGCATTTCATGGGAAACGCATTTTTTCTGAAATCTATCAGTTGGAAAATGATGAAGTCAAGCCGGAACATGTCAAACCCAATATGTATGATTTTCAGGATTTGAAAAATCTTTCGAAATCTGAAGAGTATAAAACTTTTGTTCAGAAAAAAGTGCTCGATGCCCAAAAAGCCTCTTCACAAATTGGAAACATGTATGCGGCTTCGATTTTTATGAGTTTGATTTCAGAACTTTACTACAAAGGCAACAAACTTAAAGCAGGAGAAAAGCTTGGTTTTATAGCTTATGGGAGTGGTTCTAAAGCCAAAGTCTTTGAAGGCGAACTCGTTGATGGTTTTGAACAATACATTCAGAAATTTAATTTAGACCAAACGTTCAACAATCGAACCCCTATAGATTTTGAGACCTACGAAAAACTTCATCATAAAGTGCTGAAAGATTCTGTTGTAAACCCGGAAGATGAATTTGTGTTATCAAAAATTGATGCTGAAAGCGAGCCTTTGGTGGGGAGGCGGTATTATGCTAAAAGGCCCTAAAAGCCCCCTCTAGCTCCCCCCAAATGGGGGAGGACTTTTTGAATATCGAACTAGCCTTCGGCTGGCAGGCAAGGAGCGAGGAATTTCGATTTTAGAAGTATTGATTTTACTTCGATATTCTTTAATCGGTGTTCCTTGTTCAAGCCCCCTCTAGCTCCCCCCAAATGGGGGAGGATAAGCCCCTCTAACTCCCTCAAATGGGGAGGACTCCAGCTCTATCCCTCTTGAATGGGGGAGTACTTTAACTTTGGCTCTTTAGACGGGGGAGGATTTGTTTAAATGTTTGACTTAGGTCGGGTTGGATTATTGGAGAGAACTGCTTTTTTATGGATTAGTCCTTTTTTTGTACTATTTTCAGCCTGTTAAAATTTGAGTTAGATTTTTATTGCATGTAAGTTTGTATCAACATAATATCGAACTTAAAAATTTTAAACCCATGAAAAAATTAGTTATAATCGTAATTATACTTTTGTTTTTGCCTTTTAATAGCTTTAGTCAAAATTCTGAAAATGACAGAAATAAATCAAACTTAAATATGAGTAGATTTATTGAACTTAAACAGAGTGGCAGTGTAGAAGAAGTAATTATAGACATAGATAAAAATACATTTATGTTTGAATACCTTATTGAAACCAGTATTACTTCCGGTAAACTGACAATTGAAATCTTAAATCCAAACAACGAAAGAAAGGGGTATTTTTCTGTGGGGACGCAATTAAATCTGGTTGAATCTGAAATTGCAAAAGGATCGATTACAGATTCATTTTCAATGCCAATAGAAGGTAAATGGAAAATAATCTTTAAACCAGAGCTTGCTAGCGGAGAAATATCTATTCAGCATAGTATCAAACTCATGAAATGATTTTCAATAAACTCCTAAATACATTACTTTTTTTAAATATATTCATGGTTTCTGTGGGCTTATGCTGTGCTCAGCCCATTCAAGAAAAAAGTATTTTAAAAGGTAAAATCAAAATCGACTCCACTTGGTCTTCAAGGATATACTTATCTTATATCCCGACATTTGAAGATATTTATTCTATGTCTGCCGATATGATTATTGCCAATGCAGACATAAGCTCTGATGGTTACTTCGAGTTTAATCTTGACTATCTGCCAGAAGAAGACAAGCTTTACAGACTTCATATCGTTAAAAAAACTGACCATAAATCTTCGTTAATCATCGGCGGTAAAAATGAAAATTTTCTACTGCTTATTGCCCATAAAAATTCAGTGATAGAATTAGAAGCTAATGCCATCATACCCCCTTTTAAGAAGGTTCGCTTTATTAAAAACAATACAAATATTGCTTTTCAGAATATCAAAGATATTATTTATGAAAAAGATAGTTTGTCTTCTGTGAGTAATGCCTACAAACGTAAATTTCTAAATGATAAACTTAAAAGTGAATTGATGAAAATTGCCGATACATCCTCAAATCCCTTATTATCAATGTATGCCGTCTATAAAAGTGATTTTGAAGTTGATTTTGCTAAAAATAAAGAGTTCTATGAATCCTTTTCAAGGAAATGGTCAACTTCTGATAATGTGTATTTTGAAAATTTTAATAACAAGATTTCTGAAAGAAAGGCGAAAAATAATTATTTTGTAATAATTCTAGGTTTATTTTGTGTTGGAGTAGGCTTTCTTTTCGGAAAATATTTTTCTTTCAAAAATGAAAACGTTAAAAAGCTAAGCGTACAGGAACGCAAAGTTTTTGAAATGTTGAAAACAGGCGCCACAAATAAAGAAATTTCAGAAGAGTTCAATATTGGCGTAAGCACAGTGAAGTCTCATGTAAGCAGTATTCTTTCCAAAATGAACGTGAAATCTAGAAAAGAACTTATGAGTTAAATTTTATACATCAATTTAGTCTTAGGTCCTGACCAGTTTTCTCCTTGTCTTTTTCTTTTAAGCCTTAACAATTTGGTAATAAGATTTTGTAAGTTATCAACAGAAAATCATCGATTTTTGCAAATTATTTTTTTTGATATAGGCATGGAAACGTTTTATACCGTTATTATCATCATTTTATTTGTACTCGCTATCGCCGACTTGGTGGTGGGTGTAAGTAATGATGCGGTAAATTTTCTGAATTCTGCCATTGGCTCCAAAGCTATTCCGATGCGAACCATTTTAGCCGTAGCAGGTTTAGGCGTTTTGGTTGGTGCTGTCTTTTCCAGTGGTTTGATGGAAGTTGCTCGAAAAGGAATTTTTGCCCCGGAATTATTTTATTTTGATGAAATCATCATCATATTTTTGGCAGTATTAATTACTGATATTTTATTACTGGATTTTTTTAATTCCTTTGGTATTCCTACTTCTACAACCGTTTCTGTGGTTTTTGAACTTTTAGGCGCTTCAGTATGTTTGGCTTTACTAAAAATGTATTACGAGTCTGGACAAAACATGCCCTTAAGTGAATATATCAATGTTTCAAAAGCCACTGAGATTAGTTTTGGAATTTTAATGTCGGTGATGATAGCTTTTGTTATTGGAGCAATCATTCAATATGCCGGCCGATTGATTTTTACTTTCGAATATCAACAAAAACCGCTTTGGCTAAAAGCTTTGTTTGGTGGTGTTTCGCTTTCTGCGATCACATATTTTATATTGATTAAAGGTATTAATACCATTCAGTTTGTAGGCAATGATTTTACAAATTTGGTCAAATCAAATTCTTTAGTCATTATACTTAGTAGTTTTCTGGTATGGACCTTAATATCATGGGTTGTTCATTCAGTTTTAAAAATCAATTTATTTAAATTTATCATAGTTTTGGGCACTTTTGCCTTAGCCCTTGCATTTGCAGGAAACGACCTGGTAAATTTCATCGGGGTGAGTATAGCCGCCTGGCAATCGTTTGAAATATGGATTGAAGCTTATAATTTATCTGGTATTCTCCCTTCAGAATTTAGAATGACAGCTTTATCCGGCGAAGTTGAAACCCCGGAGTATATGCTAATTATTGCCGGAATGGTGATGG
>CAYMXD010000219.1:0-4778 GCA_964394095.1 uncultured Mesohalobacter sp.
TAAAATAGTCTCAAGCCTAATTAATACATATTTATGTTTGAGATTTAGCCGGGTAAGCCTATAAATTAATACATCTAAAGAGATTTAATCGCACTCTCGAAAAAATTGGCTAAAAGCATTTATAAAGTCAGCATTAGAGTTTATACGGATAGAATTAGAAAGAGAATCTTTTAAAAATATAGGGTATTCAATTTCATAAACATCGTTGTCATGCAGGTTTTCAAAGTGTAAATAAATTTGCTTATCATTATCGAGTTGATAAGTTTCAAAGCTTTCTGTGAAATCATTAAACTCTTTAATTGTAATGGGAAATTGAAAATCTAAGCAGGGATTAGGTATGATATCAAAATTTTCATCACAGGTGTTTTTAATCAAGTTGAATTCACTTTCATTGTTAGCCTGATGCTCCTCATAGTTATAAAAGTTAGTATTTACCGGGTACACTATTTCAACATCATCATCTTCATTAATTTCGGATATATCTTGAATTGATGTTATAGTTCTCAATTCTGAATTAACGTATAACTGATAGGGGAATTCAAGACTAAAACACGAAGAATCATCAATCCTATCATCGAATGTGGCGTGATGTGAGGAAATAGATTTGATATACAAGCTTAGTACAGATGTTCGATGTGATGTTTGTTCAGACTGTATGGTCCGTGTGTCATCTTCATAACAACTGATGAAAGATAGTATAATTATAGTAAAGAGTATCTTTTTCATATCATAATTCTCCTCAAAAATAAGACAATTCAAATTAAAAAAGTCCTACTCAATTAACTAATTTTTTTACTTTTGAGGCATGAAAGATAATTTCTCCCTATTTGAAGATTGTTGTGAGAGGAGCATTTTTTCGAAACTGTATCAAACCTACGCAAAGGATTTACATGATTTTATTTACTATAAATTTGGAGAGCAATACAATCCAAAAGATAAAGTACAGCAGGCATTTATGAAATTGTGGGAGAATTGTAAGGATGTCAAACCGGAGAAAGCTAAAAGTTTCTTATTTTCGGTAGCTAATAATACTACCCTTAATGTCATAAAACACAAAAAAGTCGTATTAAAATATGAGTTAAAAACACCCAAGAATCAATCGGATTATCAGGATCCTCAATTCCTGTTGGAAGAAAAGGAATATATGGACAAATATCAAAAGGCCTTATCTAAGCTCACCGAAGAAAAACGTGTAGCTTTCCTCCTCAATCGGGTTGAAGGCAAAAAACATAAGGAAATTGCAGCAATCTTGGGGATATCTAGAAAAGCAGTAGAAAAGCGTATTTATACAGCAATCAAGCAATTACGAGAGGAAATTGAAGAAATTTAACAAAATACAGGTAGGAAAAATTTATTTTCAGTTGTTATGTAGTTATGAAAGATGAATTATTAAAAAAATGGCTCAAGGAGGAGTTAACGCCCGAAGAACTAGAAGCGTTTAAGAAATTAGACGAATATCCTTCATATGTTAAACTTTCAAATCACGCCAAATATTTCAAACCGCCAGATTTTAATCAGGAACAGCATTTTAAGGAACTTGAATCAAAAATAACTTCTGAGCAAACAGGCTCTAAAATTTTGTACCTTAAATATATTGCTGCTATAGCTGCTGTATTTTTAATAGCATTTACAATTTTTAAATCTTTGGGTTCAGGAGAAGATATCAAGTCTTTTGAAACCCTTACAGCCAAAACTCAAAACATAAATTTGCCGGATCAATCTATGGCGAGTCTCAACGCAAATTCCAAACTAACATTTGATAATAAAGACTGGTCAAACAACAGGCAGCTCCTATTGCATGGTGAAGCTTATTTTGAAGTCGAAAAAGGTTCTAAATTTACAGTAAATACCACCTACGCTAATGTAGAGGTTTTAGGTACAATATTTAATGTAAAATCCAGAGATTATGCTTTTGAAGTGACCTGCTATGAAGGTTCGGTTGCTGTAGAATACGAAAAAGAGTCTTACACATTAAAAGTTAACGAAAAACTTATTCTTGGTGATGAAGCTATAGTTCTAAAGCAGAATGATACTGATGAACCAGACTGGAAGAAAGCAAAATCCGTTTTAAAAAGCCAAACATTAGAAAAGGTTTTGCATGAATTTCAAAACTACTACGATGTTGAATTTTACACTTCAAAAGTAGATGTCAACAGAAAATATACAGGAAGTTTTACGCATAATGATATTGAAATTGCCCTAAAATCCATTACTTTGCCTTTAGGTTTAACCTATAAAATTGATGATAAAAAAATTTTTTTATCAAAAAAGTAGTCGCTTAAAATTACATTTTATTATCCTATTGATTTTTGGAATAAGTCATACGACTATGGCTCAAAACCAAAATATAAATACGGATATGATTTCCTATTTAAAAACTATAGAAGACAAATACCATGTAATTTTTTCCTATGCAGACGATGTCTTAGAAAACATATACATCAAGCCTTCTAAAAAACTTGAAAGTCTTAATGACGAGCTCAAGTATTTAAGATCTCAAACTCCATTCGACTATCTATTACAAGATAATCGGCAAATTCTAGTGATTCCTCAATCGCATTCAAAATCCCGCTGTGTTAAAGTGATGAATTCTTTGACTAATGAGCCTGTCTTAAATTCATCCATAGCATATGCAGGCTTTATTTTGAAACCTGACGATGAAGCTAAGTTTTATTTGCCTGATGATGACTTATTGAGCTTTAAAGTCTATGCCCAGGACTATGTCACTAAAACTTTCAAATTGAGACCAAACCGAAGCCTGCAATGTAATAGCGTTTATATTACACCGTTTTATCAGGTTCTAGACGAAGTGGTGTTAACCAACCTGCTTACTCGCGGTATCCAGAAAATTTCTTCAGGAGCTTTAGAAATTAATTACAAAGAGTTTGGTTTGCTGCCGGGGCTGGTAGAACCTGATGTTTTACAAAGTTTACAAGCCCTGCCGGGAATCACGAGTAGAAGAGAAAGTGTCTCTTATTTAAACGTTAGAGGAGGCACCCACGATCAGAACCTTTTTCTTTGGGATGGCATAAAAATGTACAACACCTCTGTCTTTTTTGGAATGATTTCAGCGTTTAATCCGTACATTACTAAAGACGTAAAGCTGATTAAAAATGGAACTTCAGCCAAATACGGTGATGGCGTTTCCAGTCTCATTGATATGCAAACTAGCAATTCTATTGCAGATAGTTTACAGGTCGGCGCAGGAATTAACTTGATAAATGCAGATGTGTTTTTGCAGGCCCCAGTAAATAAAAAATCTTCAATAGAAATTTCGTCCAGACATTCTATTAATTCACTTTGGGAGAGCCCAACATACAATAGCTATTTCGACAAAGTTTTCCAAAATACAGAAGTTACTAATTTCGGTTCTGAAGATAATCAACAGGATAATGATTTCTCTTTCTTTGATGCAACTCTAAATTATAAATATGAAATCTCCCCTCATGATTTTATAAAAGCTAATTTGTTCTATTCTGAAGATATTTTTGAATTGAATCGATTTGAAAGACATAATAATCAAATTAATACCAGAACAAGCGATTTAGGGCAAACTAATCTTGCCGGAGGTCTTTTCTATGAAAGGCACTGGTCTCAATCGACCAATTCTCAATTTCAATTTTATACCTCGACCTATAATCAAAATTCAGCCAATACCAATTTGCTCAACGAGCAGCGTTTAGAGCAGGTAAATGAAGTTCAGGAATATGGATTTAAACTTAATGTACAGCAACAGTTGAATTCTAATCTTTCAAATGAAAGTGGCTATCAACTGAACGAAACCGGTATTCTAAACTCCCAAAGCATTAACGATCCCGGTTTTTTTCGTGAAACTCAAAACTCTATTCTCACTCATAGCTTGTACACTCAATTTAATTATAAATCTGAAAATGATCTATTTATTGTAAATGTAGGTGCCAGGCTCAATCACTTTTCGAAATTTGATGAATATCGATTTGAACCAAGATTTAATTTGAGCTACCAGTTTATTGAAGATTTATTTCTGGAAGTTCTTGCTGAAGAAAAAAGCCAGGTAACTTCGCAAACCATAGATTTACAAACCGATTTTCTTGGTGTAGAAAACAGGCGATGGGTCTTGTCTCAGCCGGATATAAGACCTATAATTGAAAGTCAACAGGTTTCTGCAGGATTAAACTTTGTAAAGCCAAGTTGGTTTTTGAATGTGGATTTGTTTTATAAAAAAGTGGATGGTATCACGGCTCAGGGTCAGGGTTTTCAAAACCAATTTGAATTTTCTGCAGATCACGGGAATTATGAAGTTAAGGGGTTAGATATTCTTTTAAACAAAAGCTTCGACCCTGTATCAGGCTGGTTGAGTTATAGTCTTTCTGAAAATAAGTATAATTTCAGTAACTTAAATCCCTCTTCTTTTCTCAACAACCTAGACCTTAGGCATGTAATTTCAACAGGCTTGAGCTACGAAAAAAATGGCCTGAAATTATCAGCCGGATTCAACTGGCACTCGGGGGCAACAACTACTTTACCTCTGGAAGAGCAGAATGCTTTAACCGAGCAGATACTCTACGATAGCCCAAATGCAGCCAGATTGAAAGACTATTTCAGATTTGATTTGTCCTCTACTTATGCATTCCCATTATATAGAAATATTAAGGCCTTGGCAGGTATATCTTTTTTGAACGTCTTTGGGAACACCAACGTCTATAACCAATTTTATGGCATAGATGACAGCCAAAACATTCAAGCCTTTCATCAAAACGGACTTGGTTTTACGCCTAATTTAGTTTTTAGGATTAGGT
>CAYMXD010000220.1:0-648 GCA_964394095.1 uncultured Mesohalobacter sp.
ATACAGCTGAAGCCTTTATCATAGAAAGTTGCCTTAAACAAGAGCAAAACAAAATAGGCTGGGACATAGATACATCATACCTGACAGAAAAACAGCATCCTTCTAACACCTTTATCAAAAAATACCAAGAAAAATGGAAAGCTTACAAAGATTGTTTTATTGAATTAAAGGTTGATGCTTATCAAGATAAAAAAGATATACAAATACTCTCCTCTCCCAAATATGTTGGGCAAGCAAAATCTGTAGCAAAAGTTTTAAATACTATGACTCAGACAGAAATAGATAATACTGCTGTTGTCCTCAATGATGAGAACCTCCTCCACCCTATTTTAAACAGCATACCAAAACATATAAAAGACATAAATATCACCATGGGACTTCCATTATTGCAGTCTCCGGTGACAGATTTTTTTACCAACCTGATACAACACCAAAAATCAGGCAAAGACAGTCTCGACTATAATTTCCTTTCAAAACTATTTGAACATAATCTATTGAAGCATGCGGAATTTTTAGATAGATATGAAATACTCAAACACCTTAAAACGAACAATTTAAGAAAAATCAGTATAGAAGATGTTTTAGGTTTAAAAAAGTACAGATCAGAAATACTCTCTGTATTACATTGCCTTAATATGAATTTAAAAC
>CAYMXD010000220.1:658-4773 GCA_964394095.1 uncultured Mesohalobacter sp.
GAAAATATAATTCAACTTATAAACATGTTTTTAGGGTTAAAGGATAGTTCTTTTAAGCAGTATCTTACAGCATTTAGAAACGTATTTACAGAGCTAGAGCAAACTTTTAAAGCCCATCCTCACTTGAGTTTTATGGCTTTTAATATCATCTTTAAAGAAAAATTACAGTCAGAGAAATTAAGTTTTAAAGGTTCTAAACTGAAAGGTCTGCAAATTATGGGGATGCTGGAAACGAGATTGCTGGACTTTGACCACATCATTTTAACCTCAGTAAACGAAGGGATTATACCCTCGGGTAAAACCGATAATAGCTATATCCCTTATACTCTTAAAAAACAATATAGCATACCAACTCACACAGAAAAAGATGCCATTTATGCTTATCATTTTTTCAGATTGTTACAGCGTGCAAAAAAATGCTATTTAATCTACGATAACGATCAATCTGGTTTTAATAAAGGCGAGCAAAGCAGATTTATCACCTATCTAGAAGTTTTTAAATCGCCCAAACACCATTTAACAAAACAGCAGTTTTCTCTATCTACAAAACTTAAAGCAAAAGATTTAGTCGAAATAGAAAAAACACCAGACATTATTTTAGAGCTGAATAGCTTGGCTAAAAGTGGATTTTCTCCTACCGCACTAACAACCTATATTTTAAACCCTATTCTTTTTTATAGGCGCTATGTTTTGAAAATTAAAGAAACAGAAAAGTTCGAGGACATCATTAGTCATAAGGATTTTGGAACACTAATTCATAATACTTTAGAAGAGATGTATAAGGACATTGGCAGTCTTGATAAAAAAAAGTTGCAAGCGTTCAAATCAAAAACTGATAAATTATTGAAAACCACATTTGATGATATTTATGCTAGAGGGGATTATGACTCAGGCGCCAATCGAATTCAACTCGAAATAGCTAAAGCTTACCTGGACAAGTTTTTTGATAAAGAATTTCAAAGTTTACAAAAATCAAAAACTGAAATATTAAGTATAGAAGAACCGGTTAGTACAATTTTTAAAACTTCGAAAAATAAGGTCATGCTAAAAGGTAAAATTGACCGAGTAGATAAACATGCAGAAGATTTGAGAATAATAGACTTAAAAACAGGGAAAGTTGAAGGCAAAGACCTAAAGTTTAAGGATTTTGAGGATTTGATTTCAGACTACGACTATTCAAAGGCATTCCAGATTTTATTTTATGCTTTGGTATATTTTAAAACACATAATGTCACAAATATTTCAGCAGGAATTATTAGTTTTAAAAATTTAAATGCCTGGTATATGCCCTTAGAGTATAACAGTAGCAAAGGAATTAATCGAGAGATGCTTGAGTCTTTTGAAGGGGTTTTAAGTTCACTTATCGACGAAATCTTAGATCCGGATATTCCATTTAAAGAAAAAGAAGTTAATTTTGGAACATGATTTGGCAACAAAAAGACATCCCTGAACCATCTATAGTTGAAGATCACCTTAAAGCCCTAAAGGTCTCAAAGCCTATTGCTAGGCTTCTTGCACAACGTGGGATACATGGCTACAATGAGGCCAAGAACTTCTTTAGACCAAACCTAAAAAGCCTCCACGATCCTTTTTTGATGAAAGATATGGAACTTGCCGTAAGTCGTATAAATACAGCTTTAAAAAACAAGGAACATATTCTCATTTACGGTGATTATGACGTAGACGGTACCACAAGTGTAGCTTTAGTTTACAGTTATTTAAGGACCATTCACGATAAATGTTCGGCCTATATCCCGGACCGTTACAACGAAGGTTACGGACTTTCTAAGGCAGGTATAGATTATGCCGAGGATAATGAGGCATCTTTAATTGTTTGTTTAGACTGTGGCATAAAAGCAGTAGATAAGATAGAATATGCCAAGTCTAAAAACATAGATATTATAATTTGCGATCACCATAGACCAGGCGAAAAAATTCCTGAGGCTGCCGCAGTATTGGATCCTAAACAAGACGATTGCCACTACCCTTACGATGAACTTTGTGGCTGTGGTATTGGTTTTAAATTGATTCAGGCTATACATCAAAAACAACAAGAGCCATTTGAAGAACTACGCCCCTATTTAGATTTAGTCGCTACCGCAATAGGCTCTGATATTGTTCCTATAACAGGCGAAAACAGGATTTTAGCTTATTATGGCTTACAAGTTTTAAACCAGAATCCGAGACCAGGTTTTAGAGCGATTATGAACACTGCCAAAAAGGAGTTTTTTAGCATCACAGATGTTGTGTTTATTATTGGACCGCGCATCAATGCAGCCGGAAGAATGGAACACGGGCTTCACGCCGTAAACCTCCTTACTGAGACAAATTTTGAAAAAGCCGTAGAAAAAGCCAAAGCCATTGAGGCCTATAACATAGAACGAAAAGATACCGACAAAAGTATAACGCTGGAGGCTTTAGCACAAATCAAAACTTTAAAAGAAGAACAACGTAAAACTACGGTAGTTTACCATGAATCTTGGCACAAAGGGGTAATTGGGATAGTAGCTTCACGTTTAATAGAAACCTATTACAGGCCTACCTTGGTTTTTACTAAAAGTGGCGAATCCCTTTCGGCTTCGGCACGATCTGTGTATGGTTTTGATATTTACAATGCATTGGAAGCCAGTTCAGATTTTATAGAGCAATTTGGAGGGCATAAATATGCCGCAGGTCTCACTTTAAAAGAGGAGAATTACAAGGCTTTTAAACAAAAGTTTGAAGACATTGTAAATGAACAAATTGAAGATGAACTTTTAATCAGGCGACAGGTTTATGACACTGAAATTAAATTAAATGAGATTACTCCTAAATTTCATAGAATTCTAAAACAGTTTGCACCATTCGGACCAAAGAATATGAATCCTGTATTTAGAATTAATGGATTACAAGATACAGGCTATGCCAGAGCAGTAGGCAAAGAAAAAGAACACCTTAAATGTAAACTTTTTGAAGGCAAACATCCTCTTAAAATTGATGCTATTGGGTTTAATCTAGGGAAGAAACTCAATAATTTGAAAAATCGCTCTAAAGTTGATATCCTATGTACAATAGATGAAAACGAATGGAATGGCAAAGTTAGCTTACAGCTTAAATTAAAAGATATCAAGCCACATCAACAAAAAGCTTAAATTGAAATTTGTAACTTTAGCCCTTGAAATAATGATTCATGCTTGAAGATATTTTTGCAGCGATACCACTAGGCATTTTCCTTGCATTTTTGTTAGGTCCTGTTTTTTTTGTTTTGATAGAAACAGCTGCGATAAAGGGCTTTAGGGCTGCATTAGCCTTCGACCTTGGTGTAATAATCGCCGATGCCGTTTTTTTGTGTATTGCCTATTTTGGCACAAACCCGTTATTAAGGAGGCTTAAAGACGATCCTGCACTATTTATTTTTGGCGGAACAGTATTAGTGACTTACGGCATCATTACATTTATAAAAATAAAACGGACAACAATCACCCCTTCTACATTCGAATTTCAAAAACTTAAAAACAGTGATTATATACAAATTGCTGTGAAAGGCTTTTTATTGAATTTTATCAATATTGGCGTTCTAGGCTTTTGGCTGGGGTTGATTATTATTTTTGGGCCTGTACTGGAAATGCAGCCCGTTAGACTATTTAGTTTTTTTACTACAATCCTTACAACTTATCTGGTTATTGATATTATAAAAATACTTTTAGCTAAAAAGTTAAAACACAAACTGACACCAAGACGAATTGCTGTTTCAAAAAAAATCATAAGCATCCTGATTATAGTATTTGGAGTCATTTTAGTGTTTAGAGGTGTAGCACCAAAACAGGTCTCAAAGATAGAACAACAGGTTGAAGAGAAAATGAATTTAGAACCAATCGATACTTTAAACCAAAAATAAAAAGCTTTAATTTCAAGTTACACATATCTAAATAAGAAAAAATATTATCTATTTGGTATTCTTATACTTAAGCAAGCTAGCTGTGTAAACCTCAATTTTTAATCAATTCTTCTATAAAGTAATATGAAATAACGAATTGGAATTAATATTAACATCTTTCATATAACAAATGGCTTAATGTTTTGATTTTTAGTGTTTTGGATTTTTTGTTAATTTGCTTATAACTACACCGGTTATT
>CAYMXD010000221.1:0-4768 GCA_964394095.1 uncultured Mesohalobacter sp.
GTCTGCAGATTGGCAGTATTGTAAGCGATGCCATGCTAAAGGTGAAATACATGTCGGGTAAATTTTTAGGCAGTGTAGAAGAATGGTTTATTTCAAAACTTAATCCCGGAGATGTGTTTACCTTTGGAGGCAAAACACTTGAGCTTGTAAGAATAAAACAAATGGAGGTTTACGTTAGGAAATCTAAAGCCAAGAACGCCAAAGTGCCCAGCTGGATGGGTGGTCGGTTAAGTCTGTCATCTCAAATGAGTGAAGGTTTACGTGAAGAACTATACAACCTGAAAAACGAAACCGATTCACCGGAGTACAAAAGCCTAAAACCCATCATCGAACAACAAGAAGTGGAATCCATCATACCACAGCCTCATCAATTTTTGATAGAAATCTTTGAGACCCGGGAAGGTTTTCATCATGTCTTTTATCCTTTTGAAGGTCGATTTGTGCATGAGGCGATGGCAAGTTTAGTCGGCTATCGTATTAGTTTGGAGCAACCCATCAGTTTTTCACTGGCGTTTAACGATTATGGATTTGAATTGCTTTCCGATAAACTTATCGATCAAAATCTTTTGAAACAGCCCTGCTTATGGCAAACCAACAACCTGAACACTGAGTTGTACAAAAGCCTCAATGCGACTGAAATGGCAAGGCGAAAATTTCGGGATATTGCTGTAATTTCTGGTTTAGTGTTTTCTGGTTATCCGGGGAAAGTGGTCAAATCTAAACATCTTCAATCGGGTTCTCAGTTGATATTTGAAGTGTTTAGAGATTATGAACCCGATAATCCTTTGTTTTTACAGGCTTACCGAGAGACTTTTGAATACAGCTTAGAAGAAGGGCGTTTGCTCAAAGCGCTTCAGCGTATCTCAGAGCAGGATATTATGATTAACTTATGTAAAAATCCCACCCCGTTTTCCTTTCCCATCATCACGGACCGTTTAAGAGAAAAATTGTCCTCAGAAAAATTAGAAGACCGGATTAAGAGGATGGTGAAGGCGATGGGGAGATGATTGATTAGTTGCAAGTTTGAAAGTTTCAAGTTAGAAAAGAGCAGGGTTCAGGTTTAATTTTTAAAAATTCCAGATTCGAGGATATATTTTACAATCCCCCAACTTTTTTGCTTGCCCCCATAAACTCGGGAGAGTTTCACTAATAAATGTAGGCTTCAAAAATTATAACCACTTAGAAGTATATTAGATTTAGACTTCATCTCTGAAGCCTAATTTTTTAAAATAGTCTAGTAAATCTAAACTTCCTTCGATCTGAAGTTTTTTTCTTAGTCTATACTTTCTTGTTTGAATAGTTCGATGCCCCACATATAAATGTTGTGCTATTTGTTTGGCATCTTGTTGCATACACAAATACGCTATCAATTCAAAATCTTTATTAGTAATTGATGGATGTGCTTTTATCAAACTATTATAAAAAGTAGCATATAGCTTTTTAAATTTTACTAGAAACAATTCCGAGTTTTCAGATGATAGTCGATTAAGCTCTTCAAATTCACTATTTACTTTTGATTCTAAGTGTTTTTTTTGTTCTTGAGTATTTCCTAAGAGTTTTGATTTCTTTTTAATTAGCTTAGATAGTAAAAAAACCATAAAAGAGGCTATAATAGTAATAGCTATAGACAGATACATATACCTACTCTTTTTTGAAGTAGTTTCCTTCAAACTATGATCATAGCTTTTGATAATAGTTGACAGTGTTTTTTTTCGTATTTTTCCTACATATTCAGTGTCTTTCTCTAAATGACTTAGGGCAAGTGTAATATTTTCTGATTGTTTTAGGCTATCACCAAGTTTTTCATACACACGTGCCTTTGTTTTGTAAAGGTCATACAAGTAAAAATCATTATAACTTTTATATTTAGAAATTGCTTTATCTAGATAATAAATAGCCGAGTCAGGTTCGCTAAAAGCCTCATGATACCTACCCATTGCAGCTATTCCAGATGCCGAATTAATAACTGAAAATTTATTAGATTTTGTTAGGGCATAGGCTTTAGTTGCGTAATAGTAAGCCGAATCTTTGTTTTTATCTTCATTTAAGTAATACTGAGTAAGTAAGTTTAAAGTTGTAGGCGAATACGGAGTTTTAATTGCTTTATGAAAATACTTTAAAGCTTCTTCATGCTTGTTTGAATGTAATAATGCATAAGCGTTTAGCTCGTATATATGGGATGCTAAATATTTATTATTAATGTTGTTTTTATTATGATGATATTCAGCCAGAGCTGCGTACTTAACTGCTGGTTCAAATACCTGCATCTTATTATATAATTTGGTATATTCTGTGTAAAGCTTTACTAAAAAAAATTCAGTTGAATATTTATTTATTTTAGATTCTGATTTTTGAAGACTAGCTAAAGCTCTGTCGTACTCCCCAATGTTGGAGTAAATATTAGCCAATTGTAAATCAGATTCTATTTCTTTTTTTATGTTTTTTTCTTGCTTAGATAATTTGTTGATACGATACTCCAAAAGTAGCAATGAATCAAATTTACCTTCATAGCGATATTGTTTGGAAAGCTTTCTTAAACTATCAAATTTAGTTGTTTTACCCTGTTTACCTTGAGCCAAAAAAATGATAGGGTATAATAAAAGCAAAAGAAAAAGATTCCTCATTTTAGCAAAAGATGTAGTGATAAAATAAAATAATTATGAGTCATAAAATTGCAAATTGATTTGAGGTATTTTTATTAACAAATGACCACACACAAATTAACAATATAATTATAAAAATATACTATTAATTCTACAAATATAAAGAAATAATCAATGTAATTATATTCTTAGTGTGAACTGTAAATTAATTGTGTCAATAAAAATAAAAACCCTTACCATCTGATTTTGTTTGGCTTATGAAATGTAGTACCTATGTAGTAGGTTATTTTTAGCATTCTTATACTTAATAAAAGTTATTTGCATCGGATTTAAAAAAATATAAAAAATGCAAGCAACTAAAATTTGTGTTAAAATTTTTAAACACAAAATTATTCACCCAATTTTTAATGTTGGTACTAATAATTTAATGACCAAAGTTTACGCTTTAATTTTTTCTAATTTCAGAGTACAAGGCTTTAATGTATTAGTGGTTTTTTTACTTAGTTTTAACATGAGTAACGCTCAGCTACTCAATTTTTATGGAGACGACACCTTTGTGGGTAACCCTTCCGAAAACCTTTTAACAAATGGGGAGTTTGACGACACGAGCAGTAGCCTTCTCTTTAACAGTCCATGCAATCCGGCAGATCCTAGGCCGTATTTTGTGCACCCTAATAGAGATGGTAATGATCACTATTCGCTTCCTGGCTGGGATATAAGTGGATCCGAATTTTTTGATGATTATTCAGAATCCTATGTTTATATTAGAAACTCCGTAGATAATACTTCAGGAGCAGCTCCTCCTAATGGTGGTAATACACTATATTTTGGAAATGGGCTGACAAGGAATAATAATAATGCTTTAAACCCTTTTGATTATAGCATAGACTCTAATGGAGAAGTTACTTGGAATTCAACACCTAATTTTACTATCCAAGATGTATCCCTATTGAACAATAGTGATTGTAATTCATTTTTCCTTTTTCAAAATTACGCTAAGCAGCCTGTTGTAGCGTCCCAAACTATTAATTCACTAGAAGTAGGAAAAAAATACCATATTGAATTTTGGGTTGCAGGAGAAAAGAGTCCTGGATCAACTGAATATCCTTATGTTGGTGCTTTTCAAATAACTACTTCAGGAGCAGTTGAAATAAACAAATGGTTAGCCATTCCCTCGCAAGGAGATCTTGCACCTGATGGCTCAACTGCTGGTTTAGGCGGTAAACAAGTATACCATTTTGAGTTTATAGCACAGTCTACTAGTCTAGATTTGAACTTTTGGAACTATGGGCATCTGTATTGGACAGTTTCTGGAGTTACATATGAAACTGAAGAACTTGTTTTAGGAGATGTTCTTCTTACTGATCAAACTACTGAGTCTGATTTAGCAGTAACAAAAGTGGTAGACAATCCAACTCCAATAGTCGGTGATGAAGTTACTTTTACAGTAAGTGTTACTAATAACGGGCCAAACGGAGCAACTGGAGTCCAAGTTCAAGATGTTTTGCCGTCTGGGTATACTTATGTTAGTCATACGGTTTCTGTAGGTTTTGGCGTTTACACCCCAGGAGATGGCTTGTGGGATATCAGTAATATGTCTAACGGAAATACAGCAACACTAGAAATTGTAGCAACGGTAAATGAGACTGGTGACTATACTAATCTAGCTACGGTATCTGGTGATAACGATGATCCAGATTCTAGTAATAACGAGGCAAGTGCATCTACGAATCCTTTTTTTCCATTCGTTGATGCCTGTAATGAAAACAGAGTTTTTCTTTCTCAAGATGATCAATTGCGTTTAGTTGATAGATCTGACAACCCCCTCACTTTCCCACTAATCGGAACTAATGATCTTAGATACAATGCAATAGGATTCAATTCCGTGAATAATTTTATTTATGGGATACTCCGCGGTAATGATGATCCAAGTACTCCAAGGACAAGGTTGATTGTGATAGATGCTAATGGTGTTGGTACTCTGCTCGGTGAAGTATCTGGGCTTCCTAATACCGTAGGAAGTTTCTTCTCAGGAGATTTTGATACTGATGGGTATTTTTGGGTTCTTAATAACAGTAATACCAAGCTTTATAAGATCAATGTCCAAACTGTAGCTGTAGTAGAAGATATCGATGTCACCAACAATGGTAACCGAGTGACAGACA
>CAYMXD010000222.1:0-4764 GCA_964394095.1 uncultured Mesohalobacter sp.
AGCTTTAATTTGTCTGGTACAAGACATTGAAATGCTCGCTGATTATGTAGAAGAGATTCCTAAAAAGGCTTTCAATTATCTCGAAAACATAGATAGACCAACGAGCATAATTTACCCAAAAGCAAAAAACCTGGCTTCAAATTTAGTGGCAGAGGATGGAAGCATCGCTATTCGAATATGTACAACCGAATTTTGTCAGAAATTATTCAAAGTTTTTAAAAAGCCCATTGTTTCAACATCTGCCAATATAAGTGGAAGACCAACACCACAAAACTTTAAGGATATTCAGCAGGATATTTTAAAAGGCGTAGACTATATTGTAAATTTGCCTGAAAATCAACAAGAGTCTAAACCTTCTCGCATCATTAAGTTTAATCATGATGGGGAGGTAATAATTATTAGAGATTAAATTTCATGTCAAATTATATTGAAGCTCTCGAGCATCCTGTTTTTAAAACTATTTCTAAAGTAGCCGACAACCTGCAGCTTGAAACATACGTTATAGGCGGCTACGTCCGTGATTTTTTTCTAAAACGCCATCAAGTTAAAGACATTGATATCGTTTGTGTGGGTAATGGAATACTTTTAGCAGAGGCTTTAGCTGAACATTTAGGTTTACCGAAAAAGAACGTAAAAATATTTAAACGTTTTGGTACAGCGATGTTACATTATAAAGGGATTGATATAGAATTTGTCGGTGCCCGGAAGGAGTCCTATGCAGAAAACAGTCGCAATCCCAAAGTGAGACCGGGGAGTCTAAAAGACGACCAAAACCGAAGGGATTTTACGATAAATGCATTAGCACTTCAACTGAATGCTGAACATTTTGGTAGACTATTAGACCCCTTTAATGGCATAGAGGATTTGAAATCTAAAACCATCAAAACCCCACTCGAACCTAAGTTGACATTCTCAGACGATCCATTGCGGATGATGCGTGCAGTCAGGTTTTCCGCACAATTACACTTTAGGATTGAAGATGAGACGTTTAAAGCCATACAGCAGCAGGCTCATCGACTGAAAATCGTTTCATCTGAGCGCACCATCGATGAATTCAATAAAATTATGATGACCCCTAAACCCTCTTTTGGTTTAGGATTATTATTGAAGTCGAATCTACTTAAGGAATTTTTACCCGAGTTGGTCGCTTTACGCGGTGTTGATGATGTGGACGGCCAAACCCATAAAGAAAACTTTTGGCATACGCTAGAAGTCGTCGATAATATTTCAAAACATACAGATAATCTCTGGTTACGCTGGGCAGCACTTTTACACGACATAGGAAAAGCACCGACTAAGCGTTTTAATAAAAAGTTAGGTTGGACGTTTCACGGCCATGAATTCAAAGGCTCAAAAATGGTCTATAAATTATTCAAAAGGTTGAAAATGCCATTGAATGAAAAGATGAAATACGTTCAAAAATTGGTCTTGATGAGCTCAAGACCCATAGCTGTAGTCGACGCTGATGTGACAGACTCTGGTGTAAGACGATTAATCTTTGATGCCGGAGACGATTTAGATGACTTGATGACTTTATGTGAAGCGGATATTACCACTAAAAACCCAAAACGCTACAAAGCCTATCATAATAATTTTAAGCGTGTACGCCAAAAAATTAAGGATGTAGAAGAACGTGACCACATCCGAAATTTTCAACCGCCTATATCCGGAGAAGATATCATGAAAGTTTTTAACATCAAACCCTCAAAGGAAATTGGCCTCATAAAATCTGCTATTAAAGAAGCTATTTTGGAAGGCGAAATACCTAATGAAAAAGAAGCCGCATACGAGTTTATGCTGCAAAAAGGCAAAGCGCTGGGACTAAAAACAAATCAATAAAACGCACTATGGATTATCAAAACAAAACAGGAAAATACTACACCAATATCAGAACAGAGATGGTCGATTTTTTCCCTGATAATGCAGAAACCGTTTTGGATGTTGGCTGTGGTCAAGGAAGTTTTGCTGGACACATAAAAGACCAATTTAATACAGAAACCTGGGATATAGAATATATGACTGCTGAGGCTAAAGTCGCTGAAAAAGTTTTAGACAAGGTCTTTACGGGACCATGTGAAGATTTTATTGATGATTTGCCTGATGAATTTTTTGATGTTATTTATTTCAATGATGTCTTAGAACATCTGGCCGACCCCTATAGTGTTTTAGAAAAGATGAAAGTTAAACTCACTTCCAATGGTAGAATTATCAGTTCTATACCCAACATTAGAAACCATAACAGTTTAAGAATGTTTTTATTTGGTAAAGATTGGAAATATGAAGAAAGTGGCGTGATGGATCACACACATTTACGTTTTTTTACTCGTAAAAGTATCAGAAGGATGTACGAGAAATTAGGGTTTAAAATTATAAAACACCAAGGCATAAATAAAACCAAGTCTTTAAAAGCTTACCTCCTAAACACTGTATTATTATTTACCGCTTCAGATATTTTTTATACCCAGTATGCAACGGTGGTTGAAATAGTATAGGTTATGGATTTTAATTTTACATTAATCAGGATTTTTAAACTGCCCAAGTCTTAAAAGTCTGTTCCTTTGAATAAGATAAAAAATTGAAGAAACATTGGGAATGATAAACATGCTGATTATCCAAAATGTTTTATTATAGATGTTATGTTTTACAATATCATTTAAGATAATAACCCAACTGGAAAAAAGCATCATCAATCCAAATGTCAGCAAAAATTCAGGAAAATTCCAATCATTTATTTTAGCTAAAGTACCAATAACGGTTAATAACGTATTTCCAATAACCAAAAACCATACAATCTTGGTACTTATTTTAAAATTTTCATTTTTCATGGAATAAAAATTTTAATGTTATAGTTTTACATTAATTTATGTGCTTCTGCGCTTTGTAGGAAGAACGCACCAATGCACTACTCTCCACATGTCTAAAGCCTAATTCCTTACCAATGGTTTCGTATGTTTTGAACTGATCTGGGGTTATGAATTGCTTCACCGGTAAATGTTGCTTACTAGGTTGGAGGTATTGCCCGATGGTAACCACATCAACATCCACTGATCTTAAATCTTTCAAAGTTTGTATAACTTCGTCTTCTTTTTCGCCAAGACCTAACATGATACCGGATTTAGTTCTGCGAATGCCTTGTTGTTTCAAATATTCTAAAACACCAAGACTTCGGTCGTATTTAGCTTGTATCCTAACCTCTCTGGTAAGACGTCTCACTGTTTCCATGTTATGCGAGACTACCTCTGGTTTGACTTCAATAATACGGTCTATATTTCTTTTTACACCTTGGAAGTCCGGAATAAGAGTTTCAAGTGTAGTTTCAGGGTTCATTCGTCTTACAGCCTGAATAGTTTCAGCCCAAATGATAGACCCCATATCTTTAAGATCGTCTCGGTCTACACTGGTAAGTACCGCATGCTTTATCCCCATAATTTTAATGGAGCGTGCTACTTTTTCCGGTTCGTCCCAAGATACATCTTCCGGACGTCCGGTTTTTACACCGCAAAAACCACAGGAGCGTGTACACACATTGCCTAAAATCATAAATGTCGCCGTGCCTTCTCCCCAGCATTCGCCCATATTTGGACAACTTCCGGAAGTACAAATGGTGTGTAAATCGTACTTGTCTACCAGCTTACGCAGGTTTCGGTATTTTTCACCTGTTGGCAGCTTTACTCTTAACCATTTGGGTTTACCTTTGGTAATAGTTTTTTGTTCAGTTGACTTTGCAAGCTTTTGTTGCTGTTCTTTTATATCTGGTGTAGCAATTGCTGTACTCATTAATCCTAATTTTACACAAAAATAAAAAATAAAGATGAGTTATTCCTCTAATACGTGTTTTGAAACAAAATATTAAGAAAGCTTTGGTGTTTAGTAATTAGTATGGAGTAATTAGTATAGAGTAATTAGTATGGAGTAATTAGTATGGGGTAATTAGTATGGAGTAGAGGGTAGTGGGTAGAGGGTAGAGGGTAGTGAGTTGTTGGTAATGGGTAATTGGTAATTGGTAATGGGTTGTGATTATTGGGTAGTGGGTAGTTTTGGTAAGTAGTAAATAGTTCATACTATTGCTGCTATTGATACTGTAGTATCTATTAATGCTATTGTTGTTTTTAACTTTAATTATGTTCTAAGTTTTATGAATACTCAACTTAATCCAGAACGTGGTACGAGAAAATAGAAGTGACAAGTGGTAGATTCTGAGAGTTTTATAACCCAGATCGAGAAGTGAGAAGTCAAATATTAGAAGTTAGATATTAGAAGTTAGAAGTCTGAGGTAGAAAATCCCGAGAGCTATTAGTGATCATAACTCGGGAAACCTGAAACCCGAAACTTAGAATACTCAAGGCAACACCTGGAATCTAAAATCAAAAATCTAAAATGTTTAATCCGGAATTCTTTTAAAGTTTATAAGGTTTTGATTTTGTAAGACGCCAGAAAAATTTGATATTTTAAGTTTTTAAAATAAATAAAAAAACTTTTCACTTTCATCATGAAACTTTGAGCTAATAAATATCTTTACAAAAATTTTTTACATGTTTTTTTCAATTGAATGGGATCCCTCAATAGGTATAGATTTAGGATTTTTTACTATAAGATACTACAGTTTGATGTTTCTTGTGGCTTTTGTTGCGGGATGGTATCTTACAAAAGCTATTTTTGTTAACGAGAATGAACCTCTCGAAAAACTAGATAAGCTATTAATATATATGGTCGTGGCGACACTTCTTGGAGCCAGGTTAGGTCATGTGTTGTTTTATCAATCAG
>CAYMXD010000223.1:0-4723 GCA_964394095.1 uncultured Mesohalobacter sp.
TTTGGTTTACGGCCAATGGGCTGATCAAACGCAAAACATCACCCCTTTTTTTACTGCCAGTTTTTCTACTGAAGAGATTGAAGACTTGTACATCAGAAATTATGCTAAAGCTCTGCATTTTTGTTTTGTAGGCAGCTTAAGTCCCGGCAAGCAACCCCATAAAGCTTTAGAGCTGGTGTATAAGCTTCGTCAAAAAGGGAAAGATGCCGTCTTGCACATTTACGGTGATGGCGAGTTGAGAGGCGTTTTAAAGCAACAAATCAAAACACTAAAGGCCGAAAACTGGGCATTTATGTACGGTAATCAGCCACATGTACAAATCAAAAAAGCCTTAAAATACAGCCATTTTCTTATTTTGCTAAGCCAATCTGAAGGCTGGCCCAAAGCTGTTGCAGAGGCCATGTTTTTTGGCTGTATTCCCATTGCGAGTAAGGTATCTTGTCTCCCTTGGATGCTGGATCATGGCGAGAGAGGTTTTTTGTTGTCCAAAGACCTTTCCGAACAGGAAATAGAAGCATTAAGTAAAACTTTAGAAACCCCAAAACAATTAGAACAAATCTCTAAAAAAGCCCATTTATGGTCAACACCATATACATTAGAAAGCTTTGAAGAAGAAGTTGTAAAACTATTAAACTAATCGTTTTGCTGAAATCCTTAGGTTAATATGTTTTAATTACTGACTTTGACATTTAAAGAATAATTTTTTACATGCTGTGCGAAGTTTGCAACTTCGCATACTTTATTTACTTCTTAATAAAATATTTCACTTTTTAAATGCTTATGTCACCAATTCATTAAATTTATTAAAAATTCTCAGCGCAAATACATCAATAATTTTAAAAGTTATTTTAACATTTCACTAAATTGTGAATTGGTAGCAAGCTTTTATCTATTTTTAGAAATTATCAATATCCATATGATTGAAACAAGCATTACCGAAATTTCTACAGATCGCCTTTTGAAATGTCCTGTCTGCGCATCCAATCACATAGAGGCATTTATTCAGACTGAAACACAAATGCATGAAACCAGGGAGGTGTTCAACTTCGATCAGTGTAAGCAGTGTGAATTTGTATTTTTAAACCCCAGAGTTTCAGAACATCAGCTCAAACATTATTACACCTCCTATTATTTGCCCTACAGAGGACCGCAGGCCTGGGGAAAGTTCAGTGGAGTGGTCAAACAAAATCAGAACAAACTAGACCTCAAAAGGCTTAATGTGGTCAAATCCAATTGTGATATTAAGCCCGATTCGCTCATCTTGGATGTCGGCTGTGGTCATCCCAGTTTTTTAAAAAAATGCAAAGACGACTTAGCTTGCAGGACATTAGGTTTGGATTTTTCTAATGAAGGCTGGCAGAATCATAATGCGTATTTTAAAGATTTAGATTTAAAAGTGGGTGAAATAAAAGACTTACCCCAGAGTTTGCAACCTGATGTTATTACGATGTGGCATTATTTGGAGCATGATTACAAGCCTTTAGAAAATTTAAGCTATCTAAAGTCAGTTGCCGGGCCTCAAACTACACTGATTATTGAAATCCCCAATTTTAAGTCTCAAAGCCGAAAGAAATTTGGCGCAGACTGGGCAGGCTGGCATACACCTCGACATACGTCGCTATTTTCGCCTCAGAATATCAAGCTTTTACTGGAGAAGTCAGGTTGGAAAGTCACAAACCTCTTCACCTATGGCACCATGGATCCCTATCTATTGGAATGGATGAGTCGCATGGAGAAAAAGAATATAAAATGGGATAAAAATATGCAAACCGAATTTATTTCATTTGTCATTGGTATGTTGAAATACTTCCCGAAGAAAATGAAGGAAAAGCAAACCTCATTGGGTATTATGACCGTAATCGCCCAAGCTGAATGCTAAAACCACTCTGAACTCGTTTCAGAGAGCAAAACCTACATCCTAGCCTTCAACATTATTTTACATTAACTTTATTTCAATCTATAAGACTTTAATATAAATTTATTTAAATTTGGACTGTAATATTTAAAACCCATTCTTTGAACGAACTCATTTTAGAACTTACCGACATTAACCCAAAAGAATTTTTTGGGCACCATAATGTGAACATGGAACTCATTAAATCTTATTTTCCTAAACTTAAAATTGTTGCTCGTGGCAATAAAATTAAAGTTTACGGACATGAAGAACGACTTGAAGAATTTGATAAGCGTTTTGCAATGATTCTCGAGCATTTTGGGAAATACAACAAAATAGACGAAAACAGTATAGAACGTATTTTAACCAGCGATTCATCAGAGGACTACACCACGCCGGACAGTGCTTCGGAAGTATTGGTTCATGGTGTTGGTGGGCGCAATATCAAAGCCCAGACGGCTAACCAACGAAAACTGGTAGAACTGACCAAAAAAAACGATATGGTATTTGCTATCGGCCCAGCCGGTACCGGTAAAACCTACACCGGAGTAGCTCTAGCTGTAAGAGCCTTGAAGAAAAAACAGGTCAGACGAATAATCCTCACCAGACCTGCTGTAGAAGCTGGAGAAAACTTAGGGTTTTTGCCGGGCGACCTTAAAGAGAAGTTGGATCCTTATATGCAGCCGCTCTACGACGCCTTAAGGGATATGATTGCTCCTGAAAAGCTTGATGCTTACATCGAAAAAGGCATTATTCAAATCGCTCCTATGGCCTTTATGCGTGGGCGAACCTTAGATCATGCGTTTGTCATCTTAGATGAAGCCCAAAACACAACGCATGCACAAATGAAAATGTTCCTGACCAGAATGGGAAAAAATGCCAAATTTATGATTACCGGAGATACCGGACAGGTCGATCTTCCCAGACGAATTATCTCAGGTTTAAAGGAAGCGGTATTAATATTAAAAGATGTCAAAGGTGTCGGGATTATATATTTAGATGACAAAGACGTCATTAGACATAAACTCGTTAAAAAAGTTATATCGGCTTATAAATCAATTGAAAACACAAACTAATCATGCTTAAAAGTCTTACAACAACTGATTTTAAATTTACTAACCAAACCAAGTTTTATAAGGGTAAAGTTAGAAATGTGTATACCATCAATGATGAAATTTTAGTAATGATAGCCACAGACCGCTTGAGTGCATTTGATGTCGTGTTGCCCCAAGGCATTCCTCATAAAGGTCAAATATTAAACCAGTTAGCCAATTTTATGCTAAAAAAGACTGAACACGAAGTCCCCAATTGGCTTTTGAGCGCTCCACATCCAAATGTGAGTATTGGGCACAAATGTGAACCTTTTAAAGTTGAAATGGTGGTAAGACAATACCTCACCGGTCATGCAGCTAGAGAATACAAAACCGGCAAAAGAAGCCTTTGTGGGGTGCGGCTTCCTGATGGACTTAAAGAACACGATAAATTTGAAACCCCCATCATTACGCCAACAACAAAAGCAGAACAGGGCGATCATGATCAGGATATTTCCAAAGAAGATATTTTAGCTAAAGCAATAGTCAATGAAGCCGATTATAAAATTTTGGAGGACTACAGTCTGAAATTGTTTGAAATAGGTACTAAATTGGCTAAATCCAGAGGCCTCTTACTGGTTGATACGAAATATGAATTTGGTAAAACGGCTGATGGTAAAATAGTTGTCATAGACGAAATTCATACGCCGGATTCTTCGCGTTATTTTTATGCTGATACTTACGAGGAAAGACAAAAAATGGGTTTACCTCAAAAACAACTGTCGAAAGAATTTGTAAGAGAATGGTTGATGGAGCAGGATTTTCAAGGTAAAGAGGGTCAGATGCTACCAGATTTGCCCGAAGATTTTATCAATCATGTCACGGATAGGTATGTTGAACTTTTCGAGCAAATTACTAACGAATCTTTTGTCCCTGATAGTTATGACAACAAACACACCGATATTCAAAACGCCGTTGAGGAGTTTTTAAAACAGGGTGTTTAATTCCGGATAATGAAAAGGTTCAATGATGTCCGGCACATTAGAATTTACCGTAGATTGTTGTAGCTTTTTGTGTACCGGATAGGATTCCAATAGCCCCTCGTCATAATTTGCTGCTATACAATCTAAAATGTGGTCCTCATCCAAAGCATTATTCAACCATTCGTTTTCGTATTCAGGCGGTAAAATTACAGGTTGTCTCTTTTTTTGATTGTGAATTTCAGCGAGATAAGGCATAGCGTCTTTAGTGAGAATAGTACAGGTCATCAGTCCATTCTTAAAACGGGTATAAATTCCCGCCAATGCAAAAAGATCTTTATCCTTACGTCTTATAAGGTAAGGGTAAGATTTTGATTTCACATGATGGGGTTCAAAAAACGCATTGGCCCAAATTAAACACCTTTGGGTTTTATAGACTTGCTTATAGATAAAATGCGAATTTAACTTCTCAGACCTGGCATTGAGGCCGCCCCCGTATCTAGACGCTTTTTTATAATAAAAATCTAGTTGCTCCGGATTTGTATGCTTTGGAGCAATACCCCAAACTGAGGGTAAAATTTTATCCGGTAACTCCTGAGTGCAAATGGCTATATTGGGATGAGCAAAGCCGTTTAAATGATAATGCGGCTGGTCAAAATCGTTTTTAACATCCGAATTGACAAACTCTGCGTTTGACCGCTCTTCTATATGAGCTGATTTGGAGGTTAGTGATAAGTGAAAACACATTTTTTTATTATTAGTTGGTAGTCCCTGAATGGTCGCGGACCATATTCCAATTCATATAACATGCAAAGAAA
>CAYMXD010000224.1:0-3744 GCA_964394095.1 uncultured Mesohalobacter sp.
AAATGAAATTATTAAAAAATATGGTTGCATTACGCACCCCACAATAGCCCTAGCAAGACTAATGGAAACCGATGGCAAAGTATATCCTATCTCACACATCCATAAAAAGGATGACAAACCAATCAGATCTTTATTAGAGGCTTACCCAGCTATAGATACTCGAGGCGTTTCCAGCAAAAATGACAGGGGAACCTCTATTTTCCTTAACTTTATTGATCAAAATAATAGAATAGAAAAGCAAACTGCTTTTATGTCCCCTATTTTACCTGAAGATGTAAACCCCTTTTTAGACGTCGATGCATTTGTATTTGTACCTATTACAGATTTTGAAGTCCCTTTGCAAACTTTAGAATACATCAAAAAAAATTCTGAAGCTACTGTAATTTTTGATGCCCATGGCCCAACGACTTGCGTAACTGTAAAAGGAGACAGGTTGACACGATTTTGGATAGAAATTAAACAATGGTTGCCTCATATAGATGTTTTGAAAATGAATTTAGAGGAATCTCAGTGTTGCTGGTTTAAAACTGAATATGAGTTAGAAGAAATGGTGTCTTATGATGAAAGCAAACGAGACCACTTAGATGAGTTTGCAGCTTTTGTGTTAAAACATAAAACCAAACACCTTTATGTGACCCTAGATGCCGATGGATGTGTACACTATACCTTGGATGATACCGGTAAGGTTGAGAAAACCTTCACTAAATCCATGAAAATGGATAATGTTATAGACACTACGGGTTGCGGTGACAGCTTTGCTGGGGGTTTAGCTTATGGATTTTGTTATCACAACAGTCCTGAAAAAGCTGCTCAATACGCCAACATTTTAGGCGCTTTTCGAACACAAGGTAAAACTTTTGAGGTGTTTAAAGATAAAAAAACCACTGACGATATCCTAAACGAATATTATTTGAGTTAGATTTTAGAATCAATTCCCTAAAGCTACAATCAATAACAAAAAAAACATCGATTATTTTAACCGATGTCTTTTACCCAAAAGTGATATTTATATAAAATTGCTAAGACGCGTCTATAATTGAATTTAAGACATTACTAGGCCTCATGTGTTTAGTCACCAAGTCTTCATCTGGTTTATAATAGCCTTTGATATCTACAGGTTTTCCCTGAGCATCAATAAACTCTTGAAGTATTTCAGCTTCAGATTCATTTAATCTTCTGTAAACAGACTTAAATTTTAATTGTAAATCTTCATCTTTATTTTGATTTGCTAAGGCCTCTGCCCAAAATTTGGCAATATAAAAATGAGTTGACCTGTTATCCGGTTCATTGACTTTTCTTGATGGTGATTTGTCCTGTTTTAAATATTGTGAATTCGCATAATCTAAAGCCTCCGCCACAACTTTGGCTTTGTGATTATTGTTTTTTTCAGCAATATCTTCAAGAGAAACTGCCAATGCTAAAAATTCACCTAATGAGTCCCATCTTAAATGCCCTTCGTGTAAAAACTGTTCCACATGCTTTGGTGCAGAGCCACCAGCCCCGGTTTCATAGAGTCCACCGCCAGCTAGTAAAGGAACGATAGAAAGCATTTTTGCACTTGTACCCAATTCCAGAATTGGAAACAAGTCCGTAAGATAATCTCTAAGCACGTTCCCTGTTACAGATATGGTATTTTTACCGGCTTTAACTCTATCAAGCGTATAGTTCATGGCATCTACAGGATTCATAATATGTATATCCAAGTCTGTTGTATCGTAATGTTTCAGATATGTCTTAACTTGTTTTCTCAAATTGGCATCATGAGCTCTCTCTTCATCCAGCCAAAACACAGCCGGGAAACCGGTTTGTTTAGCTCGTGTAATTGCTAGTTTTACCCAGTCTTGTATTGGCAAGTCTTTAGTCTGACACATACGCCATATATCTCCAGATTCAACTTCATGAGATATAATCACTTCATTATTTTGATTCACAACCTCAACCACACCTTCTTCATCAATTTCAAAAGTTTTATCATGAGAGCCGTATTCTTCAGCTTTTTGCGCCATCAAACCAACATTACTCACGTTGCCCATAGTGGCAGGATCAAATGCGCCGTTAGCAATACTAAAATCGATGACGGTCTGAAATATCTTAGCATAACTTCTGTCTGGAATAATCGCTTTCATATCCTGAAGCTCATTGTTTTTATTCCACATCTTCCCGGAGGTCTTAAAAGCTGCCGGCATAGAAGCATCAATAATAATGTTACTTGGTACATGTAAGTTGGTGATGCCCTTTTCAGAATTTACCATAGCTAAATCTGGTTTATCTTTATATAAGGCATCAATTTCAGACTTAATTTCTTTGGCTTTAGAAGGTTCTAGCATCTCTAATTTATTATACAAATCACCAATACCATTATTAGAATTAAAGCCTATTTCATCTAATTCTGTTTTATATGTTTCAAATATTTCTTTGTAAAAAACCTTTACAACGTGACCAAAAATGATAGGGTCTGAAATTTTCATCATCGTTGCTTTCAAATGTACTGAAAACAAAACACCCTTTTCTTTTGCATCTTTTACCTGTTCTTCAAGAAAGGCTATAAGTGCCTTTTTAGACATTACTGAAGCGTCTATAACTTCATGTTTTTTAAGAATTGTGCTTTGCTTTAAAACTTTCACGTAGCCATCAGAAGTTTTCAATTGAATTTTTACATCATCAGCTTCATCTAAAATGACAGACTTTTCAGAACCGTAAAAATCTCCTTCATTCATATAAGCAACATGAGATTTAGACTCTTTTGACCATTCACCCAATTGATGTGGATTTTCCTGAGCATATTCCTTTACAGGTCTCGCTACTCGACGGTCTGAGTTTCCTTCTCTTAATACAGGGTTCACAGCACTTCCCAGAACTTTAGAATATTTAGCTTTAATTTGTTTCTCTTTGTCGTTTTTTGGATTCCTCGGGTAATCCGGGATATTGTATCCCTTATCCTGTAATTCCTTAATAGCATTCATTAACTGCGGTTCTGAAGCGGAGATATTAGGGAGTTTAATAATATTTGCTTCAGGCTTTTTTACTAAGTCTCCTAAGGTAGCAAGGGCATCTTCTTCTTTTAAATCGTTTGCTAGCTCATCGTTGAACGAGGAGATAATTCTTGAGGCTAATGATATGTCTTTAGATTCTACATTTACACCAGCTGGATTTACGAATTTTCTTACAATAGGCAAAAAGCTGTAAGTTGCTAATGCCGGTGCTTCATCTGTCTTTGTATAAAATATACGTGAGGTATTATTTGTCATAAATATATTTGGTTTTTTGCGCACGCTAAAATAGTAAAAAAATATGTGATGTTCGATATTTCCAAAAGCTCTGTTAAATAAAAAAGCCTCCATGAAAATGAAGGCTTTTTATAAAAAAATATTATGTTATTTTTTGACTTGTTCTTTAATACGAGCTTTTTTACCGGTAAGTTTTCTGAAGTAATAAATACGAGATCGTCTAACGCTACCTCTTTTATTAACTTCGATTTTTTGAATGGAAGGCATGTTGATAGGAAAAATTCTTTCAACGCCAACAGTACCGCTCATCTTTCTGATAGTAAAAGTTTTGGTTAAGCCTGTACCTTTAGTTTGAAGTACCGTTCCTCTGAAGAACTGAACACGCGTTTTTTGACCTTCCTTAATTTCGTAATAAACTGTAATTGTATCGCCACTTGAAAATTCAGGAAAATCCTTTTTTTCTATGAATTCGTCTTGTGCGTATTTTAATAAATCCATGATAAAATGTATTATTGTA
>CAYMXD010000224.1:3754-4711 GCA_964394095.1 uncultured Mesohalobacter sp.
TCACGATTTTCGCCAGAGGTTTTAAAGCGGTTGCAAATATATTCTAATTTTATTTCATAGCAAAACAATAATTTATTGAAAATCACAAAAAATGATGGATTTTAAACAGTATATAAGGGAGATTCCTAACTTTCCAAAATCAGGTATTAGCTACAAAGACATTACACCTTTATTTCTAGAGCCAAAAATCGTTAACCTCTGTGTAGAAGCCATTTGTGACAATATTCCTAATCAAAAACCCATTCATAAAGTTGTAGGGATTGAATCAAGAGGGTTTTTGCTGTCAACCCTAATTGCGCAGAAATTGAATGCCGGGTTGGTTTTGGTACGTAAACCAGGCAAACTCCCCTACAAAACTCATAAAAAATCTTACAAGCTGGAATATGGCGAAGATGCTATTGAAATGCATATCGATTCTATAAATGATGGCGAAAATGTGTTGATACACGACGACGTCTTAGCCACTGGCGGCACTGCAAAAGCAGCAAACGAACTGGTTAAAGTCTGCGGCGGAATCGTCGTTCAAAATAATTTCCTCATCGAACTCGAAGCTTTAAAAGGACGACAACAACTCCTTAACCAAGATGTTTTTAGTTTGATGATGTTTTAGTGGTTTCAGGTTTTGGGTTTGTTCTGTTTCAGGTTTTGGGTTTCAAGTTTCAGGTTTCGGGTTTCGGGTTTATTACTCCGGGTTACAAATTGTTAACTAAACTACCCTCTACCGACTACCGACTACCCTCTACTTAATAGTTGTTTCGAGTTTCGATTTTTACTTCAATTAAAGTTTACAAAAAAAATACGCATTGTGTCCTTTGTGCAACCTCCGTGGTCTTTGTGGTTAAAATTCATTTCGGGTTTTGGGTTCATATTACTAGTTACTGATTAATAGACACTTACTCATTACTAAATGCTAATTACCACTTACTACCATCTACCGACTACCCACTACCCTCTCAT
>CAYMXD010000225.1:0-4676 GCA_964394095.1 uncultured Mesohalobacter sp.
TATGGTAAACTCCACCTAAGAAAAAACGCCTATTTTATCTGGCGACAGATTGAAGCCATTGCAGATTATTTAGATAATTTAGGCTTCAAGGCTTGGGATGTACAGGCTCTTGGTACCGATTATGATGGGATTATAAACCCATTGAATGGTTGGTGGACATCTAAAGAACTAAAATTATTAGATCAATATCTAATTCATCACGCCCAAGATTTTCTAGAAACAGAAAGAGGAAAATCTTTAAAAGAATTCAATAAACTTTCAGCTGAAAATATTGTTGAAAAATTTATGTCAACCAATGCATTAGAATTTATCAAAAGGAATTATTAATTACAATCAACATTCCTATTTCTTTTTTTTTAAATTTTAGTAATTCGAGATTTTAATGTTGACGGTATTACCAGAATTCTTAAAACAACACACGCAGAATACTTTAAGCCCCATAGCAAAACCTTAAGAAATTATTCACCGGCCATTTATCCAAGTCTAAAATTTGTGAAAGCTGTCATAAAATGGGGAATACAAAATTCTGCAGGATCTATTAGCTGGGTGAGAATACTCGTTGCCATTGCCAGGTTATTTAAGTATGTACATAAGAATCAGTTATTTAAGCAAAAACTTCTTACATAAAAGCTCTAATTCAGCTCTCAATTTTAAGTCTTAAAAAATCACATCTTTACTGTAAAAACTTTAAGCCTTTGATGTATATCCAATATAATAGTAATCCTAAAAAGAGTTGAACTGCATGAAAATAATTCCTTAGTAGAATCAATAAGTTATTAAATTTGAAAATATTAAATTTGAAAAAAATAATAATTTGAAACGTATTTTACTTATCACGCTTTTTTTATTACTTAGCGAGCATTTTAAAGCTCAAAATACAGTAGGGACTACATTTGTAACTCCCGAAGTCTATGAGGGTTTAACGCTCATTACTACTGGTACAAAAACTTTTCTAATCGATAATTGCGGACAAATCATTAATGAATGGACTAGCAATTACTTGCCGGGTAATGCAGTGTATTTAATGCCAAACGGGAATTTATTAAGAGCAGGAAGAGTGATGACGGGCAGTAGTGTTTCTATGGGAGGTGCAGGGGGAATAGTTGAAATTTTTGACTGGGATGGTAATTTGGAGTGGTCATACCTAGTTAATGATCAAAATAAAAGACAACATCATGATGTTTTTCCCATGCCAAATGGTAATATACTTATTCTGGCAGCAACGGTGATGTCTCAACAAGAAGCTATTGATGCCGGACGAAATCCTAATTTACTCCCGGATAATAGACTATACAATGAGCAAATCATTGAGGTGGAACCTATTGGTTCTAATCAAGGCAATATAGTCTGGGAATGGAATATTAAAGATCATTTGGTGCAGGATTATGATAACAGCAAGGATAATTTTGGTATAATTTCCAGTACACCAGAAAAATTAGACATTAACTTTCTAAATGGTGGTGACGGTACAGAAAACTGGCTGCATTTCAACTCCATACAATATGACGAAAACTTAGATCAGATAGTTATTAGTTGTAGAGCGTTAAGCGAGATTTATATCATAGATCATTCTACTACAACACAGGAAGCTACCGGCAGTACTGGTGGTGTTTATGGAAAGGGAGGAGATTTTTTATACCGTTGGGGAAATCCGCAGGCTTATCAACAAGGTACAGAGGCAGATAGAAAACTTTATGGTCAGCATTACCCACATTTTATTGAACCTGGTTTAGTAGATGAAGGTAAAATCATACTTTTTAATAATGGTTTTGAAAGAACACCAAAATTCTCTGAAGTTATGATTATTGACCCACCAGAAAGTGCAGATGGTGTCTACCTTAAACAAAGTAGTATTCCATTTGGTCCGGTTTCACCTGACTATACTTATGCAGACTTATCTGAATTTCCATCTCCATTTTTTTCAAGTATTGTAAGTGGCGCACAAAGATTGCCCAATGGTAATACTTTGGTTTGTGAAGGAAGAACTGGAGAAGTTTTTGAGCTAAATCAAAATGATGATATTGTTTGGTCCTATATCAATCCCTTTGATTCCAATAACGATGCTCCGGTAAATCAGGGTGATGCTCCATCAGCTTCAAATTTGTTGTTTAGGGCTACAAAATATTCCTTATCTTATTCTGCATTTGATAATAAAACATTAACGGCTGGTTTACCTATAGAAGGAAATCCTGACGTGTCTAATTGTAACAACATCTTAAGTCAAACTGATTTTGAGACAACCAATGCAAAGGTTTTTCCCATACCAGCTTCAAACTTTATTAATATTACCTCAGAAACAAATTTTAATACAGTTTACATCTTTAATCTGCAAGGAAAGAAAGTGCTAGAACTTCAATATAATAACAGAATAAATGTTTCAAATTTAAATTCAGGAACGTACTTTTTAAAATTATCAAACATTAAAAAAACATACACAACTAAAATAATCATTGAGTAAAAGTTTTTTTTTGACTTAGGCACTTACTTAATACAAAAAAAATATTTTTGAAATAGTACTGATATCAAATAAAATGCACATCATCAATGTATTAACCTGTATTTTTGAATATGGATTAGCTTTACCACAGAGCAGTATGTCTGGCCGGTAAAGGCAGGGGTTCACAAAGAGCATTTATATAATTGAATAATAGCATATAAAACATATTAGTTAAGCGCCTAAGTCAATAATGCTTTTTATTTTCTTATCGCCCAGGCCCAGTATATTAATAAAGGGTGAATAAGGATTAACCTGAACCAGGCCAACCAAGGCGGGACGCATAAACCACCGTCTATACATGACCCTATTTGTATAAAATAGACGTGAGATGGGATAAAAAGCAGCATTAATACCATAATTCCATATGCGGCGGTTAGCCTATATTTTGGCAAAGCAACACCTATACCCAACAAAACTTCCAATACACCACTGATGTAATTCAAAAACTCTGGATAAGGCAAATAATCAGGAATTAAACCTAAATAAAATTCAGGATTGATAAAATGATAACTGCCTGCAAAAAGATAAAAGCCAATCAATAATATCCTAAAGAATTTAATCATGTAGATATCGGATTTTAAGATGTTGAACTGGTTTAAAGATAGGTTTTTTCAGTTAAATGATTGAGCAATTACTAACTCAAGTTTATGAATTTGAAACTATAAATCTAATTCTACCTTAGACTTCAAACCTCTAATATCTAACTTCTAACTTCTCGTTTTGGGTTCTAAATTTCAAATTCCAGATTCCAGATTTCAGGTTTATGATTTCGGGTCTTAGGTTCTATAACTTTCACTTTTCTACCTCTAACTTCGTAAATCCAAAATCGTAAATCTAATATCGTACTTCTAATATCTTACTTCTACTTCTAACTTCTCGTTTCGGGTTTCAGATTTCTATAACCACATAACCTTATAAACCCATAATCTCTATAAACTCATAACCTTATAACTCTTCAGTCTTTTCCGGCTGACCCATCATCATGAGGTAAGATTTTAGAAATTCGTCTATTTCGCCATCCATCACATTATCCACATTACCGGTTTCATGTGTAGTGCGAACATCTTTTACTAGCTTATATGGATGCATCACATAATTTCTGATTTGAGAGCCCCACTCAATAGCTTTTTTATCAGATTCAATTTCATCCCGTTCAGCTTGTTGTTTTTGTAATTCAATTTCATACAACTGAGATTTAAGCATCTGCATAGCTTTTTCTCTATTGTCTAATTGAGAACGTGTTTCGGAGTTGGTGACAACAATACCGGTAGGTTGATGAGTTAAAATCGCTTTAGTCTCCACTTTATTCACGTTCTGTCCTCCTGCTCCACTAGATCTTGCAAAATCCCAGGTAATATCTGCTGGATTAATTTCAATATTTATACTTTTATCGACTAGAGGATAAACATATACTGAGGCAAAAGAAGTATGTCTTTTAGCATTACTATCAAAAGGCGATATACGCACCAATCTGTGAACACCATTTTCGCCTTTTAACCATCCAAAAGCATAGTCGCCTTGTACCTCCAAAGTTACAGTCTTTATCCCGGCTACGTCACCTTCCTGATAATTGAGTTCTTTTAATTTAAAACCTTTACGTTCTGCCCAGCGCATGTACATACGCATAAGCATTTCTGCCCAGTCACAACTTTCTGTTCCTCCGGCTCCGGCAGTAATTTGAAGTACGGCGGTTAGTTTATCGCTTTCTCCGGAAAGCATGTTTTTAAATTCTATGTCTTCAAGTAGAGTTTTTGTCTTAGTATATTGGCGTGTAACCTCTTCTTCTGTTGCATCGCCATCTTGAAAAAATTCCTGTAAGACTTCAAGCTCCTCTACCTGTTGTTTTAAGGTATTGAAATCTTCAACCCAGGATTTAAGTTCGTTTATTTCCTGCATCAATTCCTGAGCTTCCTGAGGTTTATCCCAAAAACCGGGAACTAATGTTTTCTCTTCTTTATTGGCAATTTCTACTATTTTAGCATCTAAGTCAAAGATACTGTCTTAAGGCGATTAGTCTTTTCTTTAAGCTATGGATTTTATCTGATGTAATCATCTATTGAATTTTGGCAAATCTAAATATAATAGGTGTCTTAAACAATAGTTCAATAGGTTTTAGTCCAATCATTTTTTTAAAGTGATAAAAATTAAAATTCAAAAGATAGGGATTATAACAAATTAT
>CAYMXD010000226.1:0-4649 GCA_964394095.1 uncultured Mesohalobacter sp.
ATTTTTCCAGAAATGTGCCAATAACAGCACCAAATGCAATGATGATTCCAATTCCAGATAGCGTATTCCCAAAGCCTTGACTTATGTTATCAAGTATAAATTCTCCATCAAAACCCATGGCAAAGCCTACAATAACAGATGCTAAAATTAAGGTAATAAAAGGATGAATCTTAAATTTAGCTATGGCTACAATTATAAAAATAAGAACTGCAAAAATGATAAGTAGTATATTCATTGAATACATAATTTGATTTAAGGGCAATCTTATTCATCTCTTACTCCGGCTATTTTAATAAGACATCACAAAATTATGATACCAAAATACATAATTCTATAATAAATTTAGGAAAATAAATATAGAGATAGATTTTTCCTATGGTGAAATTATTGAAATAAAACAGCCAGTTTTTATCATTAATGCGTCTTGAACAATCCAATTTCATCTGATGATTCTGAAATATTTAAATTAAAAGTATAAAAAATAATCACTTCTACACTTGTAGAATATATTTTTTATTCTACATTTGTAGAGAATATTCTAATATTGTAGAAAATGAAATTATCAAAATCTGAAGAAGAGCTTATGAGCCACTTATGGGAAAAAGAGAAAGCCTTTATGAAAGATCTACTTGAGGCTTATCCTGAACCCAAACCCGCACCGACAACCATCGCAACACTTCTTAAGCGAATGAAAGATAAAGGCTTTGTAGGTTACACCTTATTTGGGAAAAGCCGACAGTATTTCCCGTTGGTGGAGAAAAGCGCATATTTTTCTAAGCACGTTAACGGACTCATTAAAAACTTTTTTAATGACAGTGCTTCACAATTTGCATCTTTCTTTACTAAGGAAACTAATCTTTCAAAAACTGAATTGGAAGAGCTGAGAAAAATTATTGATAAACAAATTAATGAAGAATAGTCATGGAACACTTTCTAATTAATTCCTCTGTTTGCCTTTTTGTACTTTGGCTATTCTATAAACTTGCCTTAGAAAATACATCCTGGCATAACTGGAAACGATTTTACCTTTTAAGTTCGGTTGTTGTTTCTTTTATCATCCCCTTTATCGTAGTAGAAACGATTATAGTGCCCGTACAAGAGAATACAATTAATTTTATCAATTTACAAAACGCTGAATATGGGTCAGAAAAACCATACTTTGAAATTCAATGGTATTCTATTTTGATGACCATTTATGTGATAGGTGTGGCGGTTATGCTCTGGAGGTTTGCTAAAAACCTGAGTACTTTCAAAATTAAAAATGAAGATGAAATCAGTAAATATAACATCTATCAATTAATACTGCGACCCGGAATCACCGTTCCCCACTCATTTTTCAACCGTATTTTTGTAAGCGCAAAAGATTATAATAATGATTGGATTCCCAAAGCAGTGCTGGATCACGAAAAAGCGCATTTGGACCAAAAACACAGTCTGGATATTTTATTGATTGAATTACTGATCGTTCTGTTTTGGTTCAACCCAATATTTTATATCCTCAGGTACAGCATAAAATTGAACCACGAGTTTCTGGCAGATAAAAGTGTGATACAACAAGGTATTCCCACCACACAATACCAGAAATTAATATTACAACATGCTACTAAAAGTTACCAACAGAGCATGGCCAATACATTCCATTTTCCAATAATTAAAAAAAGATTTAACATTATGAAAACTAAAACATCAATCACCAACGGACTATTAAGAAGTCTGGCCATTATCCCACTTATAACGATACTTATTCTAAGTTGTGGAGAAGAAGAAACCGAGTTTGAACTTCAAAACGAAAAACCCACAGTAGAAGGTAAAGAAATAATTTCAGGAGAAAAAGTTCAAAGTCTTGGAAAGGCTTTAGAAGAAAAGCTAATAGTAATATTAAACCGTCAAAATTCTGGCGTTGTAAAAATTGAAGATAAAAACTATAACTATCGAAAAATAGACGGTGAGTACTTGTTTTTTGATATGGACGGAACTGTGTTTGATTATAAAAGTAAGGGATATGAAGTTATTGAAATTTTGGAAGTCATAGAAGAGCTCACGTCATCAGACATTGAAGAGTACAATCGTCTTGCGATAAAGCATAAAGCCTATATGGAAGAAAATAACGCACTGATGGTATGGAAGGATACTAAACAAATGCAAATCATATACAACAGTATGAGTGACGAACAACGAGCCAATAATGAGCCCTGGCCTTACATTGGCAGACATAATGGTGTTGATTATGAAGGTGGTCAAATTCCTCCTCCTCCTCCTCCTCCTCCAACAACACTAAATTCTCCAGTTGAACAAAAGAAAATCAATGAGATTGATTAACGATTTCAAATCAACTAATTTACGAATTTCCTTATTTTATGATCATATTGATTCTTAGGAAACAATTGAAAAGTTACTTTTGACTTAATACTCACCGGTACCCTTCAGCTTGAAGGTCATACAATTCCGCATATAATTGCGGCTTAGCTAAAAGCTCTTCGTGAGTTCCTAACTCTAAGACATGGCCTCCCTGAAGTACCAAAATCCGATCGGCCATTCTTACGGTTGAAAATCGGTGGGAAATGATAATGCTGGTGCGGTCTTTGGTCAAGCCAATAAAGCGTTGAAAAACTTCTGACTCGGCACGGGCATCCAAGGCTGAGGTGGGTTCATCCAGAATAATAATCGGTGCGTCAGACATATAAGCTCTGGCCAAAGCAATCTTCTGCCACTGCCCACCAGAAAGCTCAGCGCCTTTTTTAAATCGCCTGCCCAAACCTTGTTCGTAGCCTTCGGGTAAACTTTCAATGACATCATTAGCTAAACTTTGCACTGCGGCATTCTTAATTTTTGCGGTATTGTGTTCTTCTTCAATATTGCCGACGGCGATGTTGATTTTGGCAGTCAGGTAATACTTAACAAAATCCTGAAAAATAGCCCCCAGCATTTTTTGATAATCTTCTTTTCTATACTCCTGAATCGGCACCCCATCCATTAGAATTTGGCCACTACTGGGTTCGTATAAGCGCAATAAAAGTTTGATTAATGTTGTTTTTCCGGCGCCATTTTCGCCTACCAATGCTAACTTCTCTCCTTTTTTAAGATCAAAACTGATATTGGAAAGCACATTTTTATCGGATTGCGGATAGCGAAAACTGACGTTTTCAAAACGAATCTTATCCATAAACTCTGTTGGTGCTTCCCGGTATTGATCGGTATTGTCATTACTAAAATCCATATCCACAAATTCGAAATAATCCTGAAGATACATCGCACTTTCAGTAATACCGGAAAAACGAGAAAAAACGGTTTGCAACTGACTCCGCAATCGACTAAAAGATCCGGCCAAAAAGGTCAAATCGCCTATAGTGACAAAACCGGCAACAGCTTTTAAGACAATAAATATATAAGCCCCGTAATAGGCTAAATCTCCAAAAATGTGAAAAATACCACCCCAAAGACTTTTTTTGATAGATAGTTTTTTATTGGCTTTATAGTATTTATCTGAGATGCGTTTGAACGTTTCAGAAATGAAATCGGCGAGACCAAACAGCTTTATTTCTTTGGCTGTAATGTCGCTCGCGCCTATCATTCGCATATAGTCTAGCTCTCGCCTTTCGGGGGTCCAGCTCTTTTGCAGTGAATAGGTCGATTGACTGTATTTCAATTCATTAATAAAAGATGGAATAATGGAAATAACCAACAATACTATCAAAATGGGATAGAAGTAAATCAATCCGGAAATTAAGGACACAATAGTAATGATATCCTGTATTTGAGCTAAAACATTAGACATCAGCGACACTCGGCTTGTGGTTTGTCGTCGAGCTCTTTCCAGTTTATCGTAAAACTCAGAATCTTCCAGACTTGCCAGTTCGACTTTGGCTGTTTTTTGAATGAGTTCAATTGAAGAGGCATTAGAATACAGATCACCGAGCAATCCATCGCTTAGAGCAATCAATCTATTGAAAACATCACTAAAAATGGCAAGAAGCAATTCAATCCCTATCAACCAATACAGGCGAGTTAACTCAGAAGGTTCGAGATCGACTTGCAGTATAACCTCATCAATGATCTCTTTTCCCACCCAAAGTAAAGCAATAGGAATCAAAGATTTCAATAATCTCAAAATCACATTACCTATAAAAAGCGCAGGACGGGTTTGGTAGATTTTACCTAAAAATCTGGGTACAAACTTGAGGGATGTAAAATTATTTTTCGTTTTCTGAGCTTTAGCCATATAAAAAAGATAGTGTTGCAAAGGTAGAGTTTTAGCCAAGTAAAAAGGTAGGGTATGCTGAAAACTGAATTTTCTATACCTCCTTATTAACCTGAGTTCAATTAATAAAAATTATGCTAAAGTATCGAAAATCAATACTCCTTTAATATTTCGACACTGAGCGTCGGGGGTAATGAACCCAAGATCCCGCTGATACTGAAATACTGAAATGAATTCAGCACAAGCAAGTTCAGCACATGAAAGCGGGATTAGCCTGCCTTTGCCGGCGAGGCAGGTTCAACTAACAACTTTGAATTCTCCGCCTATGGCGGATTTTCAAAGTTGAGTTTGAATCGAAAGGAAATGAAAGTACGAGATCCCGCAAAAGCGGGATTAGTTCAACTAACAACTTTGAATTCTCCGCCTATGGCGGATTTTCAAAGTTGAGTTT
>CAYMXD010000227.1:0-4640 GCA_964394095.1 uncultured Mesohalobacter sp.
CAAAAAGGCTTTCTTAATGTAGGAATCATATTTAGCGGCGATGAACATCCCACTACAGAATCTATGATTTTATCTAAGACGAATGCCAAATGTATAGGCAGAGTCAATGAAGAAAAGAATTTTAAGCCGGAGGTGATACAGAAATATGCCGTTCAATTCAGAAAAAACCTCATCAATTTATAGTTATGGTAGGAGATAAAGAATTAAAAACACGCTGGGAATCTTTGGTTAAAAAATTATCCGATCAATTTGCAGATGGCGATCAGCTCGATCTGGATGCCATTATTTATTTAATTGGTGTACAGGAAAAATCTGATGTGCATGCGCGCTACAAAAAAGACGATAAAATCAACCTGATGCATATTGCCATTTGCCGACTCCTGGAACCCTACGGTTACTACGAATTCGATTTTGTTGATGATGAAGGCTGGCCGCATTACAACGTATTAAAGCAATTACCGTCACTTAAAGCCGGCGAGCAAAGTGTATTGATGAAGGAAGCCATTGTGCACTATTTTATAGAAAAAGCCTATATCGAATAAAGTTGAAAATTATAATTGTAAATTTGCAAACTTGAAAAACATTTCATGATGATAGAAGAGGTAAAATCTCATATTAAAACCGTTGAAGACTTTACAGCCAAAACTCTTGATGAAGTTGAAAACTTTAGGATAAAATACTTAGGTAAAAAAGGTATTCTCAATCACTATTTTGCCCAGTTTAAAGCTATTCCTAATGAAGAGAAAAAAGTCTACGGTAAGGCTATAAATGAGCTCAAGCAAACCGCTACTCAAAAAGTTGATGAGCTTAAGGCCAGCTTAGCCAAAAAAATTGAAGATAAAGGCATTTACGGCGATTTATCCCGTCCTGCTGAACCCATAGAAATTGGGGCCAGACATCCTATCTCAATTGTAAAAAACCAAATTATTGAAGTCTTTTCCAATATTGGTTTTAATGTGTCTGAAGGTCCTGAAATTGAAGATGACTGGCATAATTTTACCGCGCTCAATTTACCCGAATATCATCCGGCCAGAGACATGCAAGATACCTTTTTCGTTCAGCAATCGCAGAATGAAGAAGCAGACGATCTACTGTTAAGAACGCACACTTCCAGTGTTCAGGTACGCTACATGGAAAACAACGAACCGCCCATTCGGACCATTTCACCGGGAAGAGTGTTTAGAAATGAAGATATTTCAGCCCGGTCTCATTGTATTTTTCATCAAGTAGAGGGCTTGTACATCGATAAAGGCGTGTCGTTTAAAGATTTAAAGCAGACCCTTATTTACTTTACCACTCAGCTTTTTGGCAAATCAAAAATCAGGTTAAGACCATCTTACTTTCCGTTTACTGAACCCAGCGCAGAAGTCGATATCTACTGGGGTCTGGAGACAGAAACCGATTACCGCATCACAAAAGGTACGGGTTGGCTGGAAATTATGGGCTGTGGCATGGTAGACCCTAATGTTTTAAAAAATTGTAAGATAGACCCCAAAGAATACACAGGCTTTGCTTTTGGAATGGGGATAGAACGTATCGCCATGCTACTGTATCAAATCGGAGACATCAGGATGTTCTACGAAAATGATTTGAGGTTTTTAAAGCAGTTTAAGTCGACTTTTTAATTTGTCTTTTCTTTTGTTTTAGGCGGGTATTTTTCTAAGGCTTTTTGCACAATTTCATTGATAAAGTTTTGTCGCTCAGTAGGATTTTCAGTATCGTGAATTTTGGTTTCAACAACACACTGCCAGAACAATTCTTTAGTTAAAGCATCTATAAATTCTACAGTAAATGCAATCATATCTCGAGAGGTATTGATAGGAATACCGCTCGAGACACCCCCGCCAAATCCTCTGTTTCCGCCACCTATGCCAACACCAATATTATTCTGACTCTCTACAATATAAGTTTCCGCATAAAAGTTTATGCTAAAATCAGGTATGGTTTTTTTGGTGATATTTTTCTCTGTCAAATAATGATCAAGCGCTTTTTTTACACGCTTGATATCCAACTCGTTAAAACCATTATCTTTAATAATAAAATAATCATATGTCTGGTAAGAGGATAAGTCTGCCGTTGCATCATAATCCATATATACTTTAGTTGAAGAACATGAGAATAAAGACAATACTATTAGAAATACATATAATTTTTTCATATAATTTAAAAATTAAAATTCAATATATATAAAATTGATTAATTTTAAATTATACTGATGTTAAATTTGAAATCTCTATGAATTTAGTTGGTTTAGACGCCTGTAGGTTTGGCTGGTGTACTGTAGGTGTGGTTGAAAATAATCGTGTTTATGGGTGCTTTAAAAATTTGACAGCTCTCTTGCAGGCCCATCCAAAGTTGAATAGAATTTTAATTGATATCCCTATTGGTTTGTCTTCAAAACATTTTGAAAGAAGCCTTGATGCTAAAGCGAGAACTTATTTGAATAAACGAAAATCCAGTATTTTTTCACCTCCAAGTCGAGAAGCACTTTATGCTGATAATTACCAACAAGCTTTAGCCATAAATAAAGACATTGAAGGCAAAGGCCTATCCATTCAGTCATATAATATTGGCACAAAAATCAAAGAGGTAGATGAGTGGTTCAACACCAAACCAAAACAACTGCAAGTTTATGAAGCCCATCCGGAATTGTGTTTTAAGTCCTTAAATCAAAATCAGGATTTAGAATTTTCAAAACACGATAAAGCTGGAATCAAAGAGCGACAAAATTTACTTTTTAGTTTGGATAAAAACTTAGAAGCCCTCTACACCAACCTCTTAAAAAACTATAAACGAAACCAGGTAAAACCTGATGATATTCTTGATGCGATGGCGCTTTTTCTCGTGAATAACACATCAGAACAACTGAAGCTCATTGCCGATGAGAATAGCATTGATGAAACCGGTAAAACAGTTTGTATAGTTTATGGATGAAAGAATCACACGAACTAAACATTAAGAAGTTAAGACAAATTAAGCCGCTGATTCACCATAAAAAGCTAATAAATCTAATTAGCTCTGTGCCCTCCGTGTCTCTGCGGTGAAACTTAATATAGGTGAGGAGAATAAACATTAAGAAATTAAGCGAAATTAAGCCGCTGATTCAACATAAAAAACTGACAAATATAATTAACTCTGTGTCCTCCGTGTCTCTGTGGTGAAATTAGTGGGGTAGAATAAACATTAAGAAGTTAAGTTATTTTCAATACTTTCTCAGGATATCATAAATCAACCCAAACATTTAAAATCCTGAATAATGATTCCAAAATTTTAAAACATTATTTATACCTATGCCACTTCTCCATCATTAGATCCTCTTTTGTGGTTTTGCCCGTATGCAACCACAAGCCGTCTTCAAAGGTTTTTTGAAATGTTAAGGATTTTCCGACGTTACTTTGATCCTTAGAAAAAAACTCAATGTTTTCGGTGTAAGTATCCTCATCACTGCTCCAGGTTCCACCACTCGATCCCACAAACTGTCCGGTTTTGCTATTCAAGGCCAAAACCTGATAGCGATTATTGGTTAGAAGTTTTAAAGTTTTTCTGGGCGCATAGGCTATGGTCCTCCAATCTTCATTGGCCTTGTCCTTCTTTTTATGAATTCTCCAGCAGAAAGCCATTTGGTAGTTGTCGGCATCATCAAATTTTTGCCATTTCTCCTGATCTCCTGTGTTCAGATTGGTGAGCATCATTTCGCTGTCGGATAAAGACACGACATATTCCGTAGTTGTTCCCGAATATAACGGATCATCAGAATCTATCTCAAAATGTTCTTTATAGCTTAGGTCATTCAAAGTATAAGGACCACCTTTAGCTCTTATAAATTGTCCAGTCTCCTTATCATATTCTGAATAAGTAAAATAAGAATTGCTGTACAGTTTTATGGCTTCATGTTTCACAGGCTGATCATTTTGTTCTACCAAACGCCAGGCACCATTTAGAATTTGAGCATTGGTATTGAAGCTTAAAAAAATGATAAATATTAAAGTTAAATAATTTCTCATGACTAATAGATTTATTGCAAATATGAAAAAGTCAGCATTTTCTTTTTATGCTTTTAGATAATATTTAGTGAAAATTGTCCGAGTTTTGAGTACAAAGTATGGATTACAAAGTATGAAGTACAAAGTATCGAGTACAAAGTATTAAGTAGAGCTCATTTAAACACAAAAAGCGAATAGCTAAAAACTACTCTCTACCGACTTTCATATAACGCTTGGCTTAGTGTTTTGATTTTCATTTATTTGTTAACTTTTGAATTTTGATCAAGTATAAAAAATAGTTTACTGATTTGTTATATTTTGTATTTGAATAATGAACCTGCCTCGCCGGTCAGGCAGGCAAGGAACGCTGATTAACGAATAATGAAGTTAAATATGTAATTCTTAAATCAAAAATCGTTAATCCTTGTTCGATATTCAATTACTTAGTATAGTATTTCTTTTTGATTGAATTCCTAATTTATAAAGTTATATGAATTGGAATATGGTCAGCGACCATTCAGGGACTACCGACTAAAAGCTAACAGCTAAAAACTACCCCCTACCCACTAAAAGCTAAAAGCTAAAGACTTTCATATAACACTTGGCTTAATGTTCTGATTTTTAGTGTTTTGGCTTTTTTGTTAATTTGCTTATAAC
>CAYMXD010000228.1:0-4623 GCA_964394095.1 uncultured Mesohalobacter sp.
GCCGGCTTTTTTAACAGCTGGACCATTAGGCTCTACATAAATGTAATCGTTTTGTTTAATGAAATAGAAAGGCGAATTCATCCAGTCTGATTTTGTTAAATCAATCCTTCTTACAATGCGTTGCTCACCAACAGTTCTCATGATCATCACGTTATCTCTTTTCCCGTTAATGGTTAAATCCCCGGCTTGCCCTAATGCTTGTAATAATGTAAAGTTTGGTTCCAAAACTTCATAAGTACCTGGACTTTTTACTTCTCCTTGAATAGTGTATTTGAAGTTTAATAACCTCACAGAAACATAAGGGTCTTTAAGAAAACCCGATAATTTAGACTTTATCTTTTTCTCGGCTTGCTGTCTTGTAAGCCCGTTGACCTGTACTCTCCCTATGATTGGCATTTCAATTTCACCATATTCATCAACTATATATCCTTGAAGTTTAATCAGCCCTTGTTGAGCACCACCGCCACCGCCGCCGGCGCCACCTTGCCCCATGCCTTGTTTCATGAATGGAATAGTGCTTTCCGGATTGAGCGTTTTTATATCAACTTGCAAAATATCATTGAGTTGAATTTTAACTTTTGGTTTGATATCACTCACATTTTGAAATTGTGCATCATCAGCATCTTGAAAGTAAATAATGTCCTTTTTGGTGGAACAACTGCCCAAAAAAACGACGAGCGCGAGGTAAAGAATATTTTTAATCATGCTTGCAAATATAAATTAATTTGTGATTCTGTTACATTTTTTTCATAGATTTGTATAACCAATTTTTATGAAATCTTTATGATAGCCTTGAAAAAATTTATTTTTTTAAAATTAAAGAAAATTTCAAAATACCACGTTCCTCGTGGATTGATATTGTTCATCGATGCTGTACTCTGTTTAATAGCACTAATTCTTAGCTTTGCTTTAACTAATTCAACATTCTCTAATACTAATTCCGAAAATCTAAATTTATTGTATTTCGGTATTATTTTTTCTATACAAGTATTATCAATTATAATCTTCAGGTCTTACCTAGGCATTGTAAGATATACAAATTTGAAGGACGCTTACAAACAAATCCAGGCGATACTATTTACCGTAGTCCTTGTAATTGCTATTAATTTTACATGTAGTGCTTTACAAATAGAAAGAATTTTCCCAAACTCCGGTGCTATAATTTATGGTTTTATAGCTTTCACGTTTTTGTTCTTCTACAGAATTGCGGTAAAACAGGCTTATCAAGCTATCCATAAATCAAATTCTTACAAATATGTATATATTCTGGGGACCAGCCTAACAGATGTGGCCGTTGCTGAAAGTATAAATAATGATACGCTTACCGATTATAAACTGGCTGGTTTTATCTCAGATTTTGATAAATTGCCCAAAAAGAGAATATTAGGTTTGCCCATTTTTGATATCCAAAAGATTGAAGCCACAGAATCACATAACACAGTCGTGATTACCGGTGATAAAATAAGGAGGTTTAGCAAAAATAATAATCAAATTCTGGATCAATTACTCAGCAAAAACTTTAATATTTTTAAACTGCCTGAGATTGAAAACTGGGACGAAAATTCCATCTTATCTAATATCAAAAAGGTAAAACTTGAAGATCTCCTGCAACGTAATCCTATCAAGCTCAATAAAACTAAATTAAAAAAAGTTTACAATAATAAAACCATTCTTGTAACAGGGGCTGCGGGCTCGATAGGAAGCGATATTGTAAGACAACTTACCAGTTTTAATCCTAAGAAAATTATTTTATTAGACCAGGCAGAAACGCCATTACATTCCATGAGCTTATGCTTAGACAAAGATTATCCCTATATTGAATATGAAAAAATCATAGCAGATGTTAGGAATCTAAAACGCCTTGAATTTGTTTTTGACACCTATAAACCCGATGTCGTTTTTCACGGGGCAGCATACAAACACGTGCCAATGATGGAATGCAACTCTATAGAAGCGCTTGATGTGAACTTTAGGGGAACCAAAAATCTGGTTGATCTTTCGACAAAAAATAATGTAGATCGATTCGTATTCGTATCAACAGACAAAGCGGTTAACCCTACCAATATTATGGGGGCTTCTAAACGAAGTGCCGAAATTTACGTGCAGTCTATTGCCAGAAAAGCGGCTAATACCACAAACTTTATAACAACGAGATTTGGCAATGTACTGGGTTCTAACGGCTCTGTGATACCACATTTTAAAAAACAAATTGAAGCCAATGGTCCTGTAACGGTAACTCACCCGGATATTACCAGATATTTTATGACTATAGACGAAGCCTGCCAACTCGTCCTAGAGGCCGGTGCTATGGGTAAAGGTGGTGAGATATTTGTATTCGACATGGGTAAACCGGTAAGGATCCTCGATCTTGCCAACAATATGATTAGGTTGTCAGGCTTTAGGCCGAATATAGATATTATGATTGAATTCTCCGGATTGAGACCTGGAGAAAAATTATATGAAGATCTACTGGCAGATAAAGAAAATACACAGCCTACACACCACCAAAAAATCATGATTGCTAAGGCTACTCATGATTTTGATACAACCAAAATCAAACTCCTTGATGACCTCGTCGAATTTATAAAAGACAACAATCAAAATAAAAGCATTAAAGCTCTAAAAGTCTTGGTTCCGGAGTTTAAAAGCAAAACACTTTTAGAACAATTAGAAGAAGGTTCTGAAAGCAATTCCTGATACTTTCAATTTTTCTACGGGCAACAATTTATAACCCAACAATTAAAGTTTCATAATTAAGATTATATCTTTGCGTTTTAAGGGATAAGCTTTGAATTTATTATATATGGAATATGTGATTGTTGGATTTTACGCATTAGGTCTATGTATCGTGTTTTTATATAGTTTAGCGCAGTTAAACCTCCTTACGAATTACATTAAAGCAAAGAAGAATACTTCAGCATCCAAAATCTTTAATTTTGAAGACCCCCATCAAATCCCTTTTGTTACTGTTCAACTTCCTCTTTATAATGAATTCTATGTTGTAGAAAGACTCCTGGATAATATTTCTAAATTAAAATACCCCCGAGAAAAGCTTGAAATACAAGTTCTGGATGATTCTACAGATAAGTCTATAAAGCAAACTGCAGATAAAATAAAACACCTGCAAAGCCAAGGACTAGACATCAAGCACCTGAAACGAAAACACAGAGACGGGTTTAAAGCCGGGGCTCTAAAAGAAGGATTAAAATCGGCCAAGGGCGAATTTATCGCTGTTTTTGATTCTGATTTTATGCCCAAACCCGACTGGCTTTTGAAGACAATTCCTCACTTTAAAGATCAAAATATAGGTGTAGTACAAACCCGTTGGGGACACATCAATAGAAACTATTCTTTACTGACTAAAATTCAGGCTTTTGCTTTAGATTTTCATTTTATTTTAGAGCAAGTTGGACGAAATTTCGGAAAACATTTCATTAACTTCAACGGCACTGCAGGCGTATGGCGTAAATCCTGTATTGAAGATGCGGGAAATTGGAAAGGAGACACCCTTACTGAAGATTTAGATTTGAGCTACAGGGCACAACTTAAACACTGGAAATTCAAGTACCTGGAAGATGTTGAAACTCCGGCGGAATTGCCCGTAATTATGAGCGCTGCACGGTCCCAACAATTTAGATGGAATAAAGGGGCTGCTGAAAATTTTCAAAAATTTAGATGGAAGTTGTTTTCAGATAAGTCGCTTTCAAGGACTACAAAATTTCACAGCTATTTCCATTTATTGAACAGCAGCATGTTTATCATTGTACTCCTTATTTCTGTGTTAAGTGTTCCGGTATTGTATATCAAAAATGACCATCCTGAGCTTTCATGGGTCTTCAATCTTTTAGCCTTGTTTGCTGTAAGTACAATTATCTTCTTTCTTTGTTACTGGCAGTCTTATTCAAAAATTCACGGACGAGGATTAAAACACTTCTTTAAGTTTATCGGCATGTTTATCGGCTTTTTTTCCATAGCTATGGGGTTTTCTTTACACAATACAATTGCTGCCATAGAAGGACATATTGGCAAGAAGTCTAGCTTTATAAGAACACCAAAATTCAATATAGAAGGCTTAAACAAGTCCTGGAAAACCAATATTTATATCAAAAACCAACTTGCACCAAGTGTTTTTGTTGAATTTGCCCTTTTTCTGTATTTTGCTTTTGCCATTTATAGCGCATTTTACACCCAAGATTTCGGCTTAATCCTGTTTCATCTCATGTTGTTTTTTGGATTCGGGTTTGTTTCAATAAAATCTTTATTATCAAGCGCTTAAGCATGTATGGGTTCTATAGTCAAGGTTTACACAAATCACTACAATCGCCATTTGCTCTTGGCTATGCTTTGCTGCTTTGCTTATGGCTATATAGGTTATTTTACAGCCCGTTCTGAGTTTTACGTTTTGATTTTAATCCTGGCCTTCACATTTACCGCCACCTATTTTATCCTTCAAAAAAGCCAATTCAGTTTTAGGCAGCTACTATTACTGGCCTTAGTTTACAGGTTAGTTTTGCTATTTACTGTACCAAACTTATCTCAGGATTTTTACCGGTTTTACTGGGACGGCCAACTCCTCCTGCAAGGCTTAAACCCCTATTTAGAAACTGTAAACCATTACTTTTC
>CAYMXD010000229.1:0-729 GCA_964394095.1 uncultured Mesohalobacter sp.
ATGGTATGCAAAGTTTTTCGGTACTCGACTACGATAAATCTGCCATTTTCAACTTTATCGAGCACCAAGGCCAAAAAATGCAAACAGCTTTAAGCCTAGATACCTCTTCTATCCCAAATGCTGAAAAAAACAACTACGCCGAAGCGGAGTATACAGTTACTAATCTTCCCAAAAAAAATATTCTTGGATTTTCTTGTGAGGGAAAACAACTAGAAAATAAAGAGAGAAAAATCATCCTTTACTATACAGATGAAATGGATGTAAATTTTGCTCAACTGATGCAAGCTTCAAAACACCATCCTAATTCAACTAACTATATGGATGCCTATTTTCCTAATCCAGAGGAAAACATGTTGCTCTACATGGAGACAACTGAGAAAAAAGGAAGAAAAAAGAATGTAGTTACAATGGAGTGTACAGCCTTTGATGAGGTGAACAAGACTTTTAAAACATCGGGGTACCAATCATTTGGAAACTAAAATTTCTATTGAACAACTGATGAATTTCTGAAATTACTACAATCAATTACTAATTGAACCTGATCAAACTTTAATTCTTAAATATATATTACTATGAAAAAAACAAGTTTTTTATTATCCTTGATGTTACTCGTTGTGATGGGGCTCTACGCCTGCGGTAGCGACGATGACAATCCACCTTCACAAGAGTTTGGTGAAGTAAATTTTACAGTTACCGGAGATTTTGAAGCAGAAAAGTCTGGCTTTGCAG
>CAYMXD010000229.1:739-4619 GCA_964394095.1 uncultured Mesohalobacter sp.
CATGAAGAATAATTCCGTTTGGAATTGATACTTTGAATTTTTCAAATTTCTCAGCCACCAACACGGTGAGTAGACCTTCTCCTGGCACTTATGTTATTGGACAAGGCGGAAACAATGTAGAGGCATTTAGTGTGGTTTATACTCGCATTGAAAACGAAGACTTTGCAAATGCTATTGAATACGATACTTCGCTAGAAGAAAACGCGGGCACCTTGACCATTGAAACATCCAACGAAAACGAAGTGAGTGGTACATTTAGTTTTACTGCCGTGAAGCGAGATGACCAATTTAATGTAACGGGGCAGATACAAGTTAGTGGCAGCTTTACTGCCAAAAAAAGACAAGATTAGATTTTACAATTAACCTTTAATATTTTTACTTATGAATTTTAAAACAACACTTTTTGGATTGCTATTTACTTTTATAGCCATTTCAACACAAGCACAAGAAGACACTAGATTAGGCGCATTTTTAGCATATGGGACCGAAATCGAAAACCTTGGTATAGGTGTAAATGCAGAATTCCCAATTGCAGAGAAGATTACTTTGTCTCCTTCTTTTATTTATTATTTACCCAAAGAAGAGTTTGGGGTAGATCTTAATTGGTTTGAAGTCAACGCTAATGCCAACTACTATTTTTTTCAAGAAAACAACATCGATTTGTATGCTTTAGGAGGACTTAATTATTCCAATATTAAAGTGAGTTTTGACGATCCAATGCTAGGAGATTTGTCGAGTAGCGATGGAGAATTTGGCCTTAATCTAGGTGCTGGTATCAACCTCGATATAGGGAGTAACATTACACCTTTTGCAGAATTAAAATATGTGCTTATAGATCAAAGTCAGCTTGTTGCTATGGCAGGAATCAAATTTAACCTTTAATCAAAAAAAAAACAGTAGTATGAAAAAGTATTTAGTATTTACCCTATTCATCTTTTTAGGATTTTTAACCTCTTGTTCTAGCGACGATGATGGCGGCACAAACAATGCAAACCCTGAAGCCAATGTTTTGTTGGTCAATTTAGTTGGAGATTCATCTTCAGGAATTGATGTGCAATGGGGTACAGAAACCTTTTGCTATACCGAAGGAGGATGCTCAACCATAGATGGTCTTTCGTTTGCATCTACTTTTGGCGATTCCAAAATAGACTTGACATCATCTGATGATTCGCGAGTTGCAACAGGGGTGTCAATTCCCTCTATACAAGTTAATAGTGGCTCTGGCTTTATTGAGGTAGTGAGCGCTATTGCAACCACAGTAGATGGTTTCGAAGAATTTGAAGAAATAGATACCGTATTTACTTCGCCTACTATTTCTAGTGGCGATACGTACTCTCTTGAGTATGGTGAAACCGAATAATTAATTAGCCGCCAGAGTGAACATTAGTTTGCTCTGGTTTTTTAATCTCACTTTAAAATTATGAAAACTACACTTTTTAGCTTATTGAGTAGTCTCATTTTTATTTTTCTTGGTTTTGCTCAAGACGATGCAGCATGGGAAATCAAATCTGGTATTACTCCCACCTTTGTCGATTTTTCTAACAACGATAAGTATCTAATCCTTGAAAATGAAAATGCCTATGAGGTTTGGAATACACAAACTAAGCAAAAAATAGTGGGCAATTCATACCGAAATAAGCTAGGCAGAAGCTTCTCTGGAGTTTATGTTTCTGAAGGAAGTGCTTACCTATTGTTTGAAAATGAAGAGGTTTTTTTACAAATAGATTACACCATCAATTTTACAAAAGTAGATGCCTTCGATTTAACCACAGGAGAAAAAATTTGGAGCTTAGATAACCTAGACATGGGTATTACCGATGTTGAAGCTTTGTATCAAATCGTTTCAAATGCCCAACGATTTGTTCAAAATGAAGAACAATTAGGCAATGCCACCTTTACTGCTGCCACAGAAGTAAAAACCACCAATGCCAATAATAGTGTACCCGTTTCTTATGTGGGGCACGACAAAACCATTCAAAAGCTAATCAACTATTTACCCTACAAAAATGCCATCACAGTAAATGGCAAGAAATCACTTCAGCTTTTAGACTTAAAAACCGGAAAAATGATCTGGGAGCAGCCAGAGCTTCAAGGAGGCATAGGTGAAATTTTTTATGAATCTAACCATGACTTACTTATCGCCATACGCGTAAACAACTCCCAAATTGATCATATTCTTTCCAAACCTGAAGTACAAGCACTAGATGCTGATACCGGCGATTTAGTCTGGAACATATCTTACACAGGGCATTTTACCCCAAATACAGCTTTTGTTGTTGAAGGTATTTTGGTTTTACCCTATTTTGGAATTGAGCTTATTGATGTCAAATCAGGAGAAGAAAAAGAAAGCAAACTAAAAGAAAGCATGCAAAAAAGCCGTAAAATGTACAGAAACATGTCTGTAATGGGTAGCACAGAAGGCTTGGGGAAAAACGGGTCTTACCCAATTTTAGATGAAAACAACATTATCCATTACGTTACAGGTTTCAGGAAGAGTGAGCATTTAGACCCTGATGGTGGAAAAAAAGCTTACTTCAAAATCAGTGCTTTAACCGGAGAATTCATCAACATTCAGGAAGAGGTGGCTAAGACCATGAATCAGGTTATTCAAGAAGAGTTTACAGAAGATTTTTTATACCTAAAGTTTAGCAAAGGCCTTTCAAATACTTATATGTTGGCTTTAGACACTAAAACCGGAGAAGTTGTTTTTGAAACAGATAAAGTTAAAAACAGGCTAGGCACAGACTTCGATCCTTTTTTACTCAATAACAATAGAATTATCGATTTTTCATCTAAAGGAATTCATTTTTATGATGCACAAACAGGAAAAGAATACAAAGTAACCAGCTACAAAAAAGTAGGTGTAGGTAAATTTAGAAATCAATTCATTTTTGATGAAGGTATGATTTTATTAGGAACCAAAGGAGTAGCCATAGTCGATAATAATGGTGAGGTGAAAATTACATTTGATGATATGGACGAAGTTCGAGATGTTCGCATCGGTGAACACATTTGGCTTATTCAAAAAGATAGACTCATTTCATTAACCACAAACCCTATCGAAATCATTAAGGATGTGAAACTCCAAAAAAATGAAAAGATTCACTTTAGCCCATCGGGAGCATTTACTCTGAAAGTTAATACGGGTACAAATACAGTAAGGGCATTTTAAAATCAATTAAAACTAATAACTATGAAATACGTAATTACCTTTTGCATTTGCTCTATAATCTTTTTAACTCATTGTACCCCTAACAAAAAAGATTCAAATAACAAATCAGAAAATTGCAACACATTAGTATTTGAAAAATACCAACAAATTGTAAAAGTTGGAGTAAAATACGACGAAAACTCCACAGTTGAAAATTGCAATGCGCTAAAACAAGCAGCTAAAGACTATAAAACAGTTATGATAGATTGTGGCTTGTGGGAGCGTGAAAACACTTCGGCTAGAGATGAGATTGAAGAGATTATTAACTTGGATTGCAGTTAATTTTTATAAAGCCAAAAACGCTAAAAGATTTTAGTCAGAGTGGAAATAAATTCCTGAACCCAGACCACATTAATTGTGTTGAGGTTTTAAATAATAGTAACAATTAAATTAAAAAAACAAAAATTATGAAGCCTAATCCTAAGGATTTTACTAAACGTAAACTGTTCCAGATTTAAAAGTTAGGGCAAATTTAAATTAAAAAACAAAAATAATGAAAAACACAAATTTTATTAATGGTAAAGTTCTTAGTCTTAAAAGACAAGGAATAGCTGGGGTACGTGTAAGGCTTTTCAATCTGCAAAAGCAAATCATTGGAGAATCAATTACAAACAAATCTGGACAATACTGCCTTTGGTTTGAACTTCCGAAAAGGACTATGCCGATTTT
>CAYMXD010000230.1:0-4589 GCA_964394095.1 uncultured Mesohalobacter sp.
AATAATAAATTTAAAAGTTAAACATACCCAAAACTACAACTTGTATTTTTTTTTGTTAAAAATAAGTTAAAATAATTAATATATTCAATTTTTATTTTGTTACAATAATACTATTTTAGCCGAATGTTTAGTCGATCATTAGCCTTTAAAGTCATTTTGTTTTCGCTTATACTTTGTATTTGGGGGTGGTTTGTTATCCCAAAATTAAGCCTTAAACTTAATCCCAGTCAACAGAATGCTTCTGTCAACATAAGTTATTCCTGGCCTTACGCTAGCCCTAGAAACATAGAAAATCAAATCACAGCACCGGTAGAAGCTGCTTTATCTACATTACAAGGTATTGAAAATATAAAGTCAAGATCATCTCAAGGTTATGCTCAAATTACCATAGAATTAGATCAATACACAAATGTTCAACAGTTCAGGTTCGAAGCTTCTACCCTGCTGCGGCAGATAAAACGACAACTGCCCGAGGATGTGAATTACCCCAGTATTCGTATCAATTCGCCTGATGATGAGTTAAATCAGCAGGCGTTTTTAAGCTATAGCATTGAGGGAAGTGACACGCCCAAAAACATAAAATCTTATGCTGAAAACTACATCAATCCCATTATTGCAAGTATTCCGGATGTTGACCGCGTTTCTGTGATGGGCATAGAAGACCAAGAATGGGTGTTACGTTTAGATTACAATCAATTGAATGTGTTAAATATAGATTCTAATACCATAATAACCGCTATTCAAAATTATTTTAGACAAGAGAATTTGGGTGTTGTGAATCATGATAAGCAGATGTTGAATGTTGTGCTCAATTCGCCAAATAACATCTCATGGCATTTCCCTATCACAAAAGTTGGACAGCGTATCATCTATTTAGATGATATTGCCAAAATCACCCATCAAACCCAAAGTCCACGGGGGTACTATAGAGTAAATGCAAAAAATGCCATAAGCCTTCAAATCTATGCCCAAGATAATGCCAATACTTTGGCCTTAGCCAAAAAAGTGAAACAAAAAATTAAGGACTTAAATCAAAACTTGCCACAAACCTATAGCTTAACCAAAATCTATGACAATACAGAATACATAGCACAGGAGCTCGATAAAATATATGAAACAACCCTGTATACCATAATAATTCTTTTGGTATTTGTGTTTTTGGTGAGCCGAAATTTAAGATATGTTTTTCAAATCATCATTGGGCTTATCGCCAATATATCTATTGCTTTTGGTTTGTATTACCTCTTTGGTATAGAAATTCAATTGTACTCTCTAGCAGGAATCACCATTTCCTTGGGGCTCATTATAGATAATATTATCGTTGTTTTAGACCATTTTAAAACCAGAGGCAAGCAGAATATATTTATTGCTATTCTAGCTTCAACTTTAACAAGTATTGCGGCATTGAGTGTCATTTTTCTATTAGATGAAGCCACGCGATTTAACCTGATAGATTTTGCTTATGTCATCATGATCAATCTAGGGACCTCGCTTTTGGTGTCTTTTCTTTTGATTCCTGCCTTGCTGAAATTTTGGCCATTAAAATCTAAAAATCCTTCCGAAACACAATCTTTGTCTAAGTTTTATGGCTTGTATCATCAATTTATAAGATTTTTGGTACGCTATAAAAAAGTCTGTGTTGTCATTGTGATTTGGGCTATTGGGATTCCAACTTTTATGTTGCCCTCGTCATTAGAAAACAACTCCAAATGGTATAAACAGCTCTATAATACGACCTATGGCAACGAATGGTTTCAAGATAACATCAGGCCTGTAATGGATAAAGCCATAGGCGGAAGTTTTAGATTATTTTCCATTTATGTGTTTGAAAACGCTTACTACAACCGCAATGAAGAAACCCAACTTGTCGTCAATGCTGCTATGGAAAAAGGCGCAAGCATAGAACAAATGAATGAGGTTTTCCTTAGACTAGAAAACTTTTTACTGCAATTTCCGGAAATTAAACAGTTCACTTCAAACATTTATAGTAGCCAATATGGATCATTGAACATCACCTTTAAAAAAGCTTACGAAAATTCAAGTTTTCCCTATGTTCTTAAATCGAAATTAACCGTCAAAGCTATAGATTTAAGTGGCATGAGCTGGAACATTTACGGTGTAGGAAAAGGCTTTAGCAGTGGTAACAATTACCTCCAATCTACAAATTTCAGACTATCAGCCAAAGGTTATAATTATGACGAACTCAATGCTTGGGCCGATACGCTTTCAACTATGCTACTTGAGCACCCCCGAATACAAGAGGTTTTTGTGAGAGAAAACTCGCAGTGGCGAAAAAAACCCGCTTATGAATATAACATAGATTTAAACAAAAATGAATTAGCACTTCGTAAGAGCAATGCAATGCAAACTTACAATAGTTTGAGGGCCTTAAGCTTATCACTTTCGCCAAATACCTTCGCCTACATCGGTGGAAAATATGAACCCATTAGGCTTGAAGGTGAACAATCTCGTAACTTTGATATTTGGCAAATCAAAAATGAACCCTTATTAAATCTTGATGGCAATCCCTTTAAGTTGAAAGATATGGCCACCATTAAAAAAACGCCAACTGAAGAAAATATTTACAAGGAAAACCAAGAATATTTAAGGCTAATTGAATTTCAATATACAGGGTCTCAAAAATTTGGCAATCAATACCTTGAAAAATGCTTAAAAGAGCTAAATCAACTCTTGCCTTTAGGCTATTCTTTTAAAAAATCTAACTTTAGTTTTTTACTCAGTAAACAAGCTCAAGACTATAGTTTACTCTTATTACTCGTTGTCTTATTTATTTATATCATCACCTCAAGTTTATTTGAAAGCTTTACGCAACCTTTCATTATATTGAGTGTCATTCCTATCAGTTTTGTTGGTGTGTTTTTAAGTTTTTATTTTTTTGATTTCAACTTTGACCAAGGTGGCATGGCTTCGTTCCTTTTGTTGAGTGGTATAACAGTAAATTCTAGTATTTACATTATCAATGCATTTAATGCTTACAAGAACACTCAAAATGACGCTTTTGAAAGCTATATACAAGCCTTTAAAAGTAAAATATTTCCTATTATGTTGACCATCCTATCCACAATTTTAGGGTTTATCCCTTTTGTAAAAGATGGTCAAAATGAAGTGTTTTGGTTTGCGCTGGGTGTTGGGACTATTGGCGGATTACTATTTTCAATTTTAGCAATTTTTATATTTTTACCGTGTTTTATGATTTCCAGGAAAAGTTTAAGGAATTAAGTATCTAAATTTAAACCTCGAGTTAATGAACCCATTTAAAATATTGTACTTCCATATTCGTTAATAGGGTTGTATAATTATCTTTACAACCAAAATAAATACCTTGGGGCGATTTCTTTTAATTTTATTTTTGTTTTTGTGTCTTGATCTATGGTCACAAATCGGCGGGCAAAACACCTATCAGTTTCTCAACTTACCGGTCTCTCCAAGGCATTCAGCTTTAGGGGGTAAAAATGTAACTCTGAACAATTACGACCCAAGTTCTGCATTGAATAATCCGGCACTAATCAATGATGCCATGGATAACCATCTTGCCTTAAATTACATGAATTTTGTAGGCGATATCAATTATGGCACAGCCTCTTATGCGTATTTCTTTGACAGACGAACACGAGTCATTCAGGGTGGAATCACTTATATTAACTACGGAAGTTTTGATGGTTTTGATGAAAATGCTAATCCTACGGGAGATTTTAGCGGTAGCGAAGCCGCTTTGTCTGTGGGTTATCAGCAACAGCTAGGCAGGTCTGATTTTTATCTTGGTGCCAATGCTAAGTTTATAAGCTCAAGGTTAGAACAGTTCACCTCATTTGGTGTAGCCACAGATATTGGTTTGACATATAAAAATGAGTATTCAAACCTTATTATATCTGGAGTGATAAGAAATTTAGGCTATCAATTGAAACCTTTTAATGAAATTAGAGAAAGTCTGCCTTTAGAAATTGTTTTTGGGATTTCACAAAAGTTAGACAGATTGCCTTTTCGCTGGCATATTACATTCGAAAACCTCCAAGAGTGGAATATTGCTTTTGGCAACTCAGCACGAGATGAAGTAGATTTAAGCGGGAATATTACAGAAGATGACCCCGGTTTTTTTGCCAATGTCTTTAGGAGAACAATTTTAGGAATTGAATTTTTTCCGGATAGTGGTTTTAATATCCAACTCGGCTATAACCTCAGACGAGGCGAGGAACTCAGAATAGAAGACCAACGCTCTTTTGCCGGACTTAGCGGTGGCATTAGCCTTAAACTGAATAAAATAAGACTCAACTACAGTTACACCCGCTTCAACCGCGCCGCAAACACCAGTTTTTTTGGCGTCAGCATAGACCTTAGTCGATAGTTTGATTTTGGATTTACGATTTTGGATTTTCGATTTACGATTTACGAATTACGAATTACGAATTACGAATTTTGAGTTCAGATTTTTGATTTTTGATTGCATATTTTGGATTTCGGACTAGAAATAAATCCTATAAACTTATAAACCTTATAAACTCATAAACCTTATAAACTCCTTAAATCCGCAACAGTTTATATTCAAATCAAAGCCAAAGACACTAAGAGAA
>CAYMXD010000231.1:0-4586 GCA_964394095.1 uncultured Mesohalobacter sp.
GATTGTATGCTGAAATAGCCGATGCCCACATGCCCTACAAGCAGGAAGACTTGTTTAGAATGTTTGCCGTATGGGCTACACTAAAAGGAATTAAACTTCCGGAATGGCCTCAATTTCACAATACACCTACAAGACGAATTAAAGGTAAATTTGATGAGCTTTCTAAAATCAGAAAATACAAAGCTTCTATTCCGGACTGGTTAGATGAACTCGGACTCCAAGAGCTTGGCAATTTATGGGAAGAAGAAATTTATGCACAAAATGAAACTGCCCCGGTTAACCTGAGGGCTAACGGGCTATTAACCAAGGCTAGCGAACTCATTAAAAGTTTAGCTGAAGAAGATATTTATGCTTACCCAGTAAAGGAAGTTAAAAACGGGGTAAAACTAAGAGAACGTGCAGATGTTTTTAAAACACAGACTTTCAAAAAAGGTTGGTTTGAGGTTCAGGATATTTCTTCGCAAATGGTTACAGAACTATTAGACCCTAAACCTGGTATGCGTGTTGTAGATACCTGTGCTGGTGCCGGAGGTAAGACGCTTCATATTGCATCGCTGATGCAAAACAAGGGGCAAATAATTGCTCTGGACATTTATAAGAAAAAACTGGTAGAGCTCAAGAGGCGAGCCAGAAGAGCTAAAGCTTTCAATATCGAAACACGTTATATCGACAACAATAAGGTGATAAAAAAGCTCTATAACTCTGCCGATGCTGTGCTGATTGATGCGCCTTGTAGTGGCCTTGGCGTGCTGAGGCGAAATCCTGATGCCAAATGGAAACTGACCCCAGAATTTATTTCTAAAATTAAGAATACTCAACAAGATATACTTCAGTCTTATTCTAAAATAGTAAAGTCTAACGGAATTTTAGTCTATGCCACGTGTTCTATTTTACCTTCAGAAAATATTCAACAGGTGCAAACATTTTTGGAATCTGATGCCGGACAACATTTTAAATTGCTGAAAGAGCAGTCTATTTTCACCCATCAAACTGGCCAAGATGGGTTTTTTATGGCTAAGCTAAAACGGGTAAAATAGTCTGAAATTACTTTTTTAATAATACTTGATTTTTGAAAACTGATTGCCGGCTTAGGGATTGAGGCATTTGTTGGAGCTCTTGGCAGGCCATAAGCCTGACAAAGCGACTGCCGAAAGCCCGACTCCCGCCATAAGCGGGAGTAAGCTCCAAAAAATTACATTTATAATTTTTAGAATTTAGAAAAGATATCTTATCTTGGTAAACTAAAGTGTAATTATGGCTAAGGAAACTGCATATACTGAAGATAACATTAAATCCCTCGACTGGAAAGAGCATATACGCATGCGTCCGGGGATGTATATTGGTAAACTTGGAGACGGCTCCAGCGCAGATGATGGGATATATATTCTGCTAAAAGAAGTTCTTGATAATTCCATAGACGAATTCGTCATGGGCGTTGGGAAAACCATTGAAGTATCAATTCAAAATAACCGAGTGATTGTAAGGGATTATGGGCGTGGTATCCCGCTAGGTAAAGTTGTAGACGTGGTGTCTAAAATGAATACCGGCGGTAAATACGATACCAAAGCTTTTAAAAAATCTGTTGGTCTAAATGGGGTTGGGACCAAAGCCGTAAATGCCCTTTCGGAATATTTTAGGGTTGAGTCTAATCGCGATAACCAGTCCGTAGCGGCAGAATTTGAATGTGGCGAACTCAAAGATGAGGAAAAACTAGACGAAACTTCACGACGACGAGGAACCAAAGTGACTTTTGTTCCGGATGAAGAAATTTTTAAGAAATACAATTACAGGTCTGAGTATGTGGAAAAGATGCTCAAAAACTATGTGTATCTCAATCCGGGTTTAACCATAGTGTTTAACGGCAAAAAGTTTTATTCTGAAGACGGTTTGAAAGACCTGCTTAGCGATAACATCAGAAAAGAAGACCGATTATTTCCTATTTTACACCTTAGAGGCGAAGACATTGAAGTTGCCATCACTTTTAGCAAAGCGCAGTACAGTGAAGAATACCATTCGTTTGTCAATGGGCAGCACACCACACAAGGCGGGACGCATCTCACCGCTTTTAAAGAGTCTATCGTGAAAACGGTAAGAGAATTTTATGGCAAACAGTACGATCCCAGTGACATTAGAAAATCTATCGTGGCAGCCGTGAGTATTAAAGTCATGGAGCCTGTTTTTGAAAGCCAGACCAAGACCAAACTAGGTTCAACCGATATGGGTGGCGAATTACCAACGGTAAGAACCTATATCCTGGATTTTGTAAAACGTAATTTTGATAATCAGCTGCATAAAAACCCGGAAACGGCAGAGAAACTGCAGCGCAAAATTCTACAGGCCGAAAAAGAACGCAAAGACCTTTCCGGGATTCGAAAACTGGCCAGAGACCGGGCTAAAAAAGCAAGTTTGCACAACAAGAAATTGCGGGATTGCAGAATACATCTGGGCGATACCAAAAAAGAGCGCAACCTGGAAACTACTTTGTTTATTACCGAGGGAGACTCTGCTAGCGGTAGCATTACATAATCTCGTGATGTGAATACGCAGGCCGTATTTAGCCTGAAAGGAAAACCGCTAAACAGTTATGGGTTGAGCAAAAAGATAGTTTACGAAAACGAAGAATTTAACCTGCTTCAGGCGGCTCTAAACATTGAAGATTCTCTGGAAGATTTGCGCTACAACAATATTGTAATTGCTACGGATGCCGATGTTGATGGCATGCACATTCGTTTACTGATCATTACCTTTTTTCTGCAGTTTTTTCCGGAAGTGATTCGCGAGGGCCACTTATACATTTTACAGACCCCGTTATTTAGGGTAAGAAATAAAAAAGAGACCATTTACTGTTATTCTGAAAGCGAACGAAGACAAGCGGTACAAAAACTTGGTAGTAAACCGGAAATCACAAGATTTAAAGGTTTAGGTGAAATTTCGCCGGACGAGTTTAAACACTTTATAGGCGATGATATTCGATTGGACCCGGTGATGTTAGATAAGTCTAAAAGCATTGATGAGTTTTTAAAATTCTATATGGGTAAAAACACACCAGACCGACAGGAGTTTATTATTGATAACCTGAGACTAGAAATAGACTTGGTTGAAGACTTAGAAAAAGAGTTGGCAAGTTAGATTGAGTTTAACTAAACTTGAATTAAACCTCTCATGCCCAAATTGAAATAACATAAGTTGGTAGTATAAAATTTACACCCTCAAAAAGGAAGTTTACTTTTGGAGTAATGGCGATGGAGAATTGCCATGTGTACATGAAACGCAACTCAACTATTTGATGATACAAACAGGCTTCCGACCGCAATTAAGGGACAGTACAGATTTGTCTAAAGGGTTTTATGCGGAGAAAGTTGAGGAAGATTAGCGATAGTTGATGTGTTTTGAAGTAATGTCGTGAAATAAAAAATATAAATTGAAGCTACAATTTAAGGGAATAGTTGGATCAATTTAAAATTTCAGTGAGATACACAATTCCGAATATCCAGCCTACATAGAGTAGGGTGTAAGTCAATGCATAGAATACTGAATTCACAATCTTTCCTTTGGTGTCTTTAGATTTACTAAATACTAATTTTAATGCTCTAAAGAAAACCCAATACAGCATGGCCAAAAGAATAAACAGCGAAAACCAAAATACAGCTTCCAAAACAATAAGTAAAACGATAATCAAAATGGTCATTGCAATCCATAAAAAAATAGACAAAATAAAGCCGGCAATGCCCTCTCCAAAATCAACAGATGGTGTATCAAAATCAATTGATGAATGGCTAATAATATCCCCTTTTTTAAAACTTTTATATTTAGGGAAATTATCAATCAAGCCTATACCTTTATAAAGTCCATAAACCATGAAAAGGAATAAAGCAGCAGCAATGATTCCCAAAGACCAATAGAGGTTAGAGGTCAAGCTTCGGTTGTAGTTTATGCCAGTCAAATAAACCGTAAAAATTGTAATGCCTAAAACAAGACAAGAGACTATAAAAACTGATTTTCCTTTTAAGTAGGCTTGTTTCGTTTTCAAAGTTTAAGTTTTTACTTCTTAGTAACCTTAGATCGAATTTAGGTTATAAATATATAATTGAAAAATATAACTCAATATAAATTCAATCACAAGTATCCGAAAGAATGGAGAAAAGACCGCTTACTTCGACAGGCTCAGCACGAGTCGCTGTAAGAGAAAAGAATACAGACAAGTTGATATTCTGTTTTTTAAGGATTAAATCACCCTGTTTATAAAGAATTTTTACTGCAAACTTAATTTTTTAAGTTTTATCATTTTTTTAAAATAAATCAAGAGCTAATATGCTTATTTAAAGAGTCTTATATCTAAATTCTAACAGTGACTTGTGCTGAGCTATACCGAAGTAAACGGTCTATTTTCTATAAGTTTCGGATGCTTCTGGATTACTTACATCAATGATGCTTTAGATTGTAAGTTACTCCATCAGCTATTTAATAAACAACTAAACCTTTTTACTTTATCAGATCAAAATGGTGCTAAAACTCTTCCTTGGCTTCTTCGTAATAATCGTAAAACAGATTTAGCAAGTTAATTCCTTCTGCAATCATATCTTTGG
>CAYMXD010000232.1:0-4572 GCA_964394095.1 uncultured Mesohalobacter sp.
CTTCTCTAAATATGTGGATGCCTATAAAGCTGAAGGGATTGATATATGGGGATTTACAGTTGAAAATGAACCTCTGGGAAATGGTAACAACTGGGAGAGTATGCATTATACGCCGAAACAAATGACAGATTTTGTGGTAAATCATCTTGGTCCTCAATTAGAAAAAGATGGCAAAGGCGACTTAGTAATCTTAGGCTATGACCAAAATCGTTCTCACCTCAAGGAATGGGTAGACGAGATGTATAGAGATGAAACTTCTAGGAAATATTTTGACGGCACGGCTGTACACTGGTACGACAGTACATTCAAAATATATGGGGACGAATTAGAATATGCTCATGACTTAGCACCTGATAAATACCTCATTGAAACCGAAGGCTGTATAGATGCCCAAGTACCCGTATGGAAAGACGACGACTGGTATTGGCGCAAAGAAGCCACAGATTGGGGGTATACCTGGGCTAAAGAGGAAAATAAACATCTTCATCCAAAATACAGCCCGGCATACCGATACGCCAGAGATATTATTGGCACCATGAACAATTGGGTTGATGGCTGGGTAGATTGGAATATGGTTTTAGACCGACAAGGAGGTCCAAACTGGTTCGAAAACTGGTGTATTGCACCAGTGATTGTAGACCCAGATGCTGACGAGGTTTATTTTACGCCAATTTACTATGTGATGTCACATTTTAGTAGATACGTAAGACCCGGAGCTAAAAGAATAGATCACGAATCATCTGATGAAGAACTGCAGGTTACAGCAGCTCAAAATCCTGATGACAGTATTGCAGTTGTAGTTTTTAATCCTACAATGGATGAAAAAGCCTTCAATTTAACACTTGGTGATAAAAATCAAGTCATAAATATTAGCGCTCAAGCCATACAAACGATAATGATAAACTAATCCCCATGTCTAAACCAGTAAAAGTAAGAAAAGGAAAAGTGCCCGTGGGTCAAAAAGCCGCCTTTGGTGCAGGCCATTTTATTCTAAATATTCTGCCGGGTACACTCGGTGTATTTATTCAATTTTTCCTTCTTACAGCTTGGGGTGTAGATCCTCTTTGGGCTGGTCTTTTAGGTGGTTTGCCGAGAATATTCGATTCTATTACAGACCCTATTATGGGTTTCATTACCGATAACACCAAATCAAGATGGGGAAGAAGAAGACCTTATATATTTTTTGGAGCCATCATAAGCGGTGTATTATTTTTCTTAATGTGGCAACTAGATGATAACGCTTCAGAAAGTTATATTATCTGGCATGTCATGATTCTCCAACTTTTATTCCTTATAGGTAACACTATGTTTGCTACACCACTTGTGGGTTTAGGTTACGAAATGACGCCTGACTACAACGAGAGAACCAGACTTATGGCTTTCTCTAATACTATGGGACAAGTCGCTTGGATAATTGTACCTTGGTTGTATGTTATTATTCCCGACTCAGATACTTTTAGTACCCAGACTGAGGGGGTGAGGACCATGGCCTTAATTGTTGGAACCATGTGTATAGTTTTTGGAATATTACCTGCCTTGTTCTGTAAAGGAATAGATGCTTCAGAAATTACAAACACCAAGCCTATTAACTTCAAAACATTGGCTTCTAATCTTAAGGATTTATTTAAAGGTATAGTTCAAGTAACAAAGAATAAGCCTTTTATGAAATTGTGTGGAGCAACGTTTTTAGTTTTTAACGGGTTTCAATTGGTTGCTGCATTTGGTGTATTTATTATTGTGTTCTATATGTATAATGGGAGTTATGAATTGGCAGGAACCTGGCCGGCATGGTTCAATACTATCAATGCTGTAATTACAGCTTTCATTGTAATTCCTATTATATCGAAAATGGCAACTAAAATTGGTAAAAGAAACGCATTCCTTGTTTCTACATTTTTATCTATTGTTGGTTACGTCCTTAAATGGTGGGGTTTTGATGTAGAATTAAACGAACAGTTTAACCAAACAGCTCTCGCAGACACTCTTAACACTGGTGTAGCTTCCATATTTAACTTTTTAAATCCTTACCTTGATTCTATTGGCATGTCTTGGTTTAGCATAGATGTAGGAGATGGTGTTCCTTGGCTAATATTTCTCCCTATACCATTGTTTGCATTTGGCATGGGAGGGCTATTTACACTCATGATGTCTATGACTGCAGATGTATGCGACCTTGATGAACTTGAAAATGGCATGCCAAGAAAAGAAGGAACATTCGGGGCAATCTACTGGTTGATGGTAAAAATAGGACAATCTATTGCACTTGTTTTAGGGGGTGCTATTCTTAGTATAGTTGGTTTTGACCCAGACAGTACAACCCAAACTGTTGAAACTATGAACAATCTTAGGATTGCAGATATTATTGTTCCTGCCGGTACAGCAGCGCTAGCTTTCTTTGTTATGTACCGTTATGATCTTGATGAAGACCGTGTGAATGAGATTGCTGCTGAGTTGGAAAAGCGAAACGCACCTAAAAAAACCAATACACTTTATTATCAGAAATATAATCTTCTAGAATCGGGAGGTCTTGATATCAAACCCGACCCTAAGTATGATATCGATTTTTCGAAAATGACAAATGCTGACATCAATAAATTATTTTTGGAAACCCTTGAAAAAGGAATGCATGGCATGTGCTTTAGTCCTTACGAAGAAGGTCAAAACACTTCAGATATTCTTACTAAGGAACAAATTGAAAGAAGATTCAATATTATTCAGCCTTATACTGAATGGATAAGAACATTCTCTTGTACAAGAGGTAATGAATACATTCCTAAAGTTGCTCAAAAGTTAGGAAAGAAAAGTATGGTTGGAGCATCAATCGGACCTAATAAGGATAATAACGAAAGAGAAATAGCCAAAATTATTACTTTAGCCAATAAGGGAATAGTTGATATAGCTGCCGTTGGTAACGAAGTTTTACTTAGAGAAGAGTTGACTGTTGATGAAATAATTGACTATATAAATAGAGTAAAAGCTGAGTTACCTGAAGGAGTACCTGTAGGATATGTAGACTCTTATTTCATATTTAACCAATATCCTCAATTGATAGAAGTATGCGATGTTATTTTAATTAATTGTTACCCATTCTGGGAAGGCTGCGCAATAGAACTTTCGCCTTCTTATTTGAGACATATGTATGATATGGTTAATAGCATATCTGGGGACAAGCCTGTTATAATAAGTGAAACCGGCTGGCCTAGTGAAGGCAAAGATGCCGACGAGGCCTCACCTTCTAAGTATAATGCCATGAAGTATTTTATAAATGTGAATAACTGGGCTCAAAAAGAAGACGTAAAAATGTTTTATTTTTCCTCTTTCGACGAACCATGGAAAATACACCATGAAGGTGATGTAGGTCAACGTTGGGGTATTTGGGATAAAAATGAAAAATTAAAACTAAAATAGATTAACCACAGTTTAGCCTCACAATGCTACTTGTATTCTGATGCTAAGCTGTTTTTATTTTGAACATCTTAAGTTAATAATCTTTTATCAACATAGAAATCAAAATTTTAACAATAAACAGCTAAATAGAGCAATGAATTCATTTGCTGGAAGTTTACTAATGCGTAAAATTGCAAAAAACTATAAATTAAACACTTATGTCTTATAGAAAAGAACATCAACTCACGGCTGAGTACAAAGAATTCTTAGCCTCTTTGGATGAACACAATCATACTAAAGGATTATCTCATGATGAACTAATAAAACTTTTTCGTAAAATAGTAAAAGGCGGCATGTCAGGCCTTTGCTTTAGCATGTATGAAGATGGGCAAGAACCTGGAGATCATATTACCGAAGCTCAGGTCATGAGAAGAATGAAAATACTTCAACCCCACATTAAATGGATCAGATCTTTCTCATGTATTGAAGGAAACGAATTTGTCCCTAAAGTAGCAAAAGAATTAGGCATAAAAACATTAGTTGGCGCATGGATTGGAGACGACAGAGAAAAAAACAGACAGGAAATCGATGCTTTAATAGAGATGGCCAATAAAGGTCAGGTTGATATTGCCGCAGTTGGTAATGAAGTATTATACAGAAATGATATACCTCTCGAAGAATTAAAAGAACACATCAAAGAAGTAAGAGCAGCCATTCCGGCAGACATCCCGGTAAGTTACGTTGATGCTTACTATGAGTTTGCAGTTCATCCGGACTTAACAGAGTTATGCGATGTTATTCTAACCAACTGTTACCCGTTCTGGGAAAGTTGTCATATTGATTATTCTTTAGCACATATGCAGCAAATGTATGGGCAGGTGTTAAGTGTGGCTCAGGGTAAAAAAGTAATCATTTCCGAAACTGGCTGGCCAAGCAAAGGCGAAAGTTTAGGGGCTGCACAACCTTCAGATGAAAACTTTTTAAAATATTTTATCAATACACAGTTGTGGTGCCAAAAGGCAAATATTGACTGTTTCTACTTTTCTTCTTTTGATGAATCCTGGAAAATTGGAGATGAAGGAGACGTTGGAGCTTACTGGGGACTGTGGGATAAGGATGAAAAACTCAAATATTAACTAAATTATACATGATGTAGTCATCATGTATAGTTTATTTTAACACTAT